>JAUILJ010000239.1 GCA_030433055.1 Polyangia bacterium | reverse complement strand
GCAAAGCTACTTGGCGCGCGGCCAGGCGCAGCGGGTGGTGGAGACGGAGGAGGCGATCCAGCGCCTCCGCTTCATGGAGCTGCGCGAGTTCGACGAGGCCACACCGGTCGCCCTCTCAGCTTTGATCCGCGTGGAGACGAACAGGAAGGAGCAGCGCCTGTTCTTGGTCAACGGGGGCGGTGGCCTCAAGCTCCGGGACGCGGAGGGAGAGGTTCAGCTCGTGAGTATCGAAGCGCCGCTGGGCCAGGCGCTGCTGGGAAAGGAAGTCGAGGAGGCCTTCGAGCTGCGACTCGGCGGCGCTCTCCGCGAGTATGAGATCCTCGAAGTTGAGTGAGCCCGAGGTTTCCGTCAGTTGAGTCCGGGCGCTTCGTGGCCCGACTCGGCGACGTATTCAGTATAGCCGCCCAGGTACTCGCGAGGACCTGCAGGAGTGAGCTCGAGCACACGGTTGGAGAGCGCCGCGAGGAACTTTCGATCGTGGGAGACGAAGAGCATCGTGCCTTCGAAGTCCTTGAGCGCCTTGATCAGCACCTCTTTGGTCTCCATGTCGAGGTGGTTCGTAGGCTCGTCCAGAACCAGGAGATTTGGCGGATCGTAGAGCATCTTGGCGAGCACCAGGCGCGCCTTCTCTCCACCGGAGAGGATGCTGCAGCGTTTCTCCACTTCGTCCCCGGAGAAGCCGAAGGCGCCGGCGAGCGCCTTCAGTGAGCCGACACTAGCCGTGGGGAAATCGTGCTGGAGTGCTTCGAAAACCGTGTGGCTGGCGTCGAGCAGGTCCATCGCGTGCTGGGCGAAGTAGCCGAGCTTCACTGCGGCGCCGAGCTGCACCTCTCCGTCGTCTGGCTCGGCGAAGCCGGTGACGAGCTTGAGCAACGTGGACTTGCCCGCGCCGTTGATGCCCATCACGCACCAGCGCTCGCGCCGCCGCACGAGGAAGCTGAAGTGCTTGTAGATGGAGAGGTCGCCATACGCCTTGGAGACGCCTTCGACCTTGATCACGTCGTCGCCGGAGCGCGGCGGCGCACGGAAGTCGAACTCGACAGTGCGGCGCCGCTTGGGTGGATCCATCACGTCGATCTTCTCGAGCTTCTTGACCCGGCTCTGCACCTGCGCCGCGTGGCTCGCCCGGGCCTTGAAGCGGGCGATGAAGGCCTTCTCCTTGGCGAGCATGGCCTGCTGTCGGGCGTACTGCGCCTCTTGCTGAGCGGCCGCGATCGCGCGCTGCTCTTCGTAGAAGTCGTAGTTGCCCGAGTAGGTGGTGAGCTCTCCTGAGTCGATCTCCACGATCTTCGTGGCCATCCGGTTGAGAAACTCCCGATCGTGGGAGGTCACGACCAGGCCGCCTTCGAACCCTCGCAGGAATTGCTCCAGCCAGATGATGGACTCGATGTCCAGGTGGTTGGTGGGCTCGTCGAGGAGCAGCAGATCCGGGCGCATGAGGAGGATGCGGGCGAGGGCAACGCGCATCTTCCAGCCGCCGGAGAGCTTGCCGACGTCATCGTTGATTACTTCCTCGCGGAAACTTAACCCGGACAGGATCTCCCGCGCCCGCGCATCCAGAGCATAGCCGCCCAGCTCATCGAAGCGCGCCTGCACGTCGCCGAAGCGCTCGATCAGCGCCTCCAGCTCGTCCACGCGCTCTGGGTCTGCCATGGCCTGCTCCAGCTCGGCCAGCTCATGCCCCACCTCGGAGACCTCGCCAGCGCCAGCGAGGGTCTCTTCGATCACGCTGCGCCCGGCCATCTCCCCGACGTCTTGGCTGAAGTAGCCCACGGTGACTCCCCGATCGAGCACCACGTTGCCTGAGTCGGGTTGGTCCTGTCCGACGACCATGCGGAAGATGGTCGACTTGCCGGCGCCGTTTGGGCCGACGAGGCCGACGCGCTCGCCGGCGAACACCCCCATCGAGGCTTCGAGGAACAGGATCTGCTTTCCGTGGCGTTTGGAGACGGAGTCGAGGCGTAACACGGCGGCGCAAGCTGGCAGCAAATGCGCCCCGTCGCAACGTCGACGGAGTCCAGAGCGTCAGAATCTGGGGAGCCGGCGATGCGGTTCGAGCCGCTGCATCGCATCGAGCGCGGCGGGGACTCAGTTGCTCGCCAGCTGCCAGCGCACCTCGGTGGTCGCGACCAAGCCCTTGAGCACCTCCCAGCCGAGCTTGAGTCCGCTGAACTCGCTGGGGTCGACGCCGCTGAACGCGCGCGCCGGAAAGCGCACGAAAGTGATGCGTGCGGCTCCCGCCTGCAAAGGCAGGCTATCGGGGACCGCGCTGGACAGGGTCGCCAGAGCTCCATCTCCTTGGGGGATCTGCCCCTGCAGCGCGTGCTCCGTGCCTGCCTCGTCCCAGTAGCTACCGGAGATCCAGATGGCGTTTCCGCCGAGGTCCGGCGCGCCTGTCTGAAGCGGCGTGAACAGCAAGAAAGCGTTGCAGTATTCGTTACCGCTCGCCGTTCCCACGCCGAGAGTAGTAAACGGTTCGCCGAGCGCGTCCTCGCTGCGCTGGGCGATGAAAATGCTCGGATCGTCGATCGCGACGTGATGAGCGTGAGCCTGGGAAATCCCCCAGCGCAGCCAGGCGGTCGGCTCGCAGCTCACGAGCTGCGCGCTGTAAGTTGCCACGCGGAATTGTTCGACGCGAAAGCGGTAGCCCAGATCATTCTCGAACTCGTATCCAGTGTCTACCGGAGTGGCGCCGTCCCAGGACCAGCCCACGACGTACTCGACTTCAGCGTTGGCGGGCAGAGACAGTGGCTCGGCCTCGCCGTCCCCCAGGCTGAAATCGCTAGCCGACGGCTCGACGCTTGGAGCGCCACAGGCCCACGCGACGCCGAAGCTCAGCGTCGCGGCACCCAGGCGCAACCAGCGCGCTGCTCGGCCGAGAGCAGCGCGTCGGATCCGGCGAGTAGCGAAGGTCATCCGCAGTCCGCAGCGCAGGTATCGGAGGTCTCGGGGCCGTCGCACACTCCGTCTCCGCAGCACTGGGAAGTTTGGCCTTGCTGACAGTTCATGCCGCCCATACCGCCGCCGTTCATGCCACCCCCGTTCCCGGGGATGCCAGCGGTGGCCTGGTCGGTCGGTACGCCGTGGTAGCAGCCGAGCATCAGGGGGAAGCTACCCGTTGCGTGGTAGGCGTATCCGTCGGGATCTTCGAAGCCGTTGCAGCGATCCATGTACACGAACTCTTGCTCGGAGGTGTCCGTCGTAGTGCGGTCCACGTAGGCGCTGGTGCACCACGCGTAGTCGAGCAGGGTGCACTGCTTGATCACGTCGGTGCCGGCGTCGCTGCCGTCCACCACGGTGTAGTTGCAGCCGAAGTTGCAGGTGTCGATACCACCTGGACAGCAGTCGTCGTCGCTCTGGCAGGCGCTACCCTCCAGTCCGAGCTGCGCGCTCTCCTGGGGGTTGTCGCCGTAACTCGCGAGGCCTCGGTAGACCCAGGCGCTGCGCGCCCGCTTCACGCTGGTGCAGCTGCCACTGTCGTCGCGACTCACACACACGCATGGGCCCTTGATGGGGTAGCCGTCGAAAGCCCAGCCGACGATCTTGCTCTCTTCGGTGCAGGTGTCATCGATCAAGCCCTTTTGGGTCCAGTCGGACACCGCGTCGACGTAGCTGGCGGAAGGCTTTCCGTCTCCATCGGTCGCAAAGCAGGCGTCATAGGCCGCGTGGTAGTGCATGTTGCCGCCGGTGTGTCCGCCGCACAGGTCGAGGGCCGCGCCAGCGCCGTACGCCTCTCCGAATGCGTCGGGGTAGGCGAACCCGGGATTGCCGTACGGATCTGGCATCGTGGCTTCGTTGGGCCCATTGACGTTTACGCCGGAGATCGTGGTGCCAATGGACCCCAGGCACAGGATCTGCGAGTAGACGGCTTGGCCGCTGCCCAGCGCTTCCGTCAACGTGCCCCCGCCTTGGGCGGCCGTGCAGTAGCCCGCTGGCTCGGCGTTGGGGGCGTTTCCGGTGAAGAAGGCGTCATACGCAGCCTCGCAGCCCGTCATGCCGGCGATGTCGGTGGCTCCCGCGTTGCTCGGAGCGCTGGGGGTGAGAGGGATGCGGTAGACCTGAATGTCCTCCGCCAGAGCGTTGGGAGTGGTCTGCACGAAGTCGTAGTGGGGTAGGTCGTTGCTCACGATGTACGCGTAGTTGGCATCGCACTGAACTTCGACGCACGGGTTCATGGCGGTCCCGTTGTTGTCGATCACGACGCCGGCGAGGTTCATCAAGGAGCTGGCGATGAGCAGCCCGCGCTCGCTAGTGCAAGAGCCCACGTCGCCGACGTCCGCGTAGTAGGTGCCCAGGTCTGCCCACACCGCGGTGCAGGTCGTGCTGGAACTGGCGCCGCCGCTGGCACCGGTTCCGCCGTTGCCGCTACCGGCCTGGCCGCCTGTACCACCCTCTCCGTCTTCGTCGGAGGAGCTGTCTCCGCCGCATGCGGCGAAGCTGATGGCGATTGCGATGAGTCCGAGGGGAAGGCTGATGTGTCGAAGCATGGCGGTTCCTGGTGCAAGCCCTGTTCCCGGGGCAGCTAGCGCCTAGAAGCCCTACGCCAGACTGCGCGAACGTGGGCGGATCTCGGCCTTCAGCACACTTGGGTCGGCCGGGTTCCGGCGATCCTCGGTCCGTACCCTGCGGATTTGACACTCGGCGCTGCGAAAGCCGCAGCACGACCTGAGGGACTCACGGAACCCGGCCGATGTGTCGGAATACTTGGCTAAGGAACCAGATACTCGCTCGTCATCCGATCAACTCCAGGTGAGGGTGCGGCGAGCTCCCGGAGCGCCGGGGGGAGCATGGCCGATGTCCGAGTGCGCAGCAGGGCGTCGTCGCCCACGTAGCGCGTGTAGCGTGAACTCCGGGCAGCTCCTTCCGCGGGGTAATGTAAGCGGTCGTAGTTGTTGGCGACGCTGGTGATCGGAGAGCGGCGGATCTCCCGTTGCTCGCTGTGCGCCAGCGAAGCCGAGCTTCCAGGTCGCGGAGCAGCAGCTGGAGCGCATGTGGGCCCTGGGCGGGGTCGCTCAAGTCTCTCAGCGCGAGCGCCTCGACCAGCGCGCGAACGTAGGGATCGAAGTGGTGATGGGCGTGGACTGGGCCATGAGGGCCTCCTTCTAGAAATGCTGGGCACAGCTGGGCCTGGGAGTGCGCCTGTGGCGCACCGCCTCCGCTGCCGAGACGCAGCTCTGCGGAAACAATCGCTAGCGATCTGTGCCCCGGATCAGCGCCTAGTGTGACACCGCCTGAGTAAGGTGCTGGGGTACGTGCACCGCACACAGGCGACGCTTGACGCCGCGCGCGAGAGCACGCTTCCTGCGCCGTGCCAAGCGGTTATCTCCCGTTTTGTGGACTACGCCGCAAAAAGCCAGCGCCGCGTGGTGCCACCAATACGCGGGAGGTTCGGCAGCACGGCGCTCGCGCGCCGTCGGGCTGAACCGGGCTGGTAAATCGACGGAAACACATGGCGCGGAGGTTTGGCCGCGGCGCCTCGCAAGTGCCATGCGGATTTTTGCGCCCTGGGCAACGGTTTGTGGCTGTGCGCCTTTCGGGGCCAGACGGAGTCAGGCAGGATCAGCAATCGTGGGGGATGAAGCGGAGGAGCATGATTCGCTGGCCAGGCTGCGCCTGCGCCAGAGCCTACCGCCCGTGTCTGACAAGCGGCGCGGTGGGCTCCTAGTTCAGCTCGGCACCTTCGGGGCGCTGGGGATCGGCGTTATCTCGGCCGACGAAGCTGGCTTCGTGGTGGAGATGAACTCCACGGCGGAGCTGCTGACCGGCTTCACCGACGCCGAGGGGCGCGGCAAGCTGCTGGATGTCGTGTTCCAGATCTCGGACAACCCGGATGACGCCGGGTGGCCGCTGTCCGTGCTCTCGAATGAATCCGTGAGGAAAGGTTCTCAGCCACCTCCGGCGCGCGGGAGTTCTGCCGGCGTCAGCGCTGAGGTGGAGCAGAACAGGGCTAGTGATGGCCACGTCTACCTGCACGCCCGGGATGGCCGCAAGCGCGCCGTGCGCTACGCGATCGAGCGCGGCGAGACCAGCGACGGTCCGCGCATCTCCGTGCTCATCGAGGACGTCACCGAGGCGAGACTGACGGGGCTCAGGCTGATGCACCTGGCAGAGCACGACTCGCTCACCGGGTTGCTCACTCGTCAGCGCTTCATCCGCTTGATGAACCAAGCCATCCAGGCTCGCGGTCAGGGCGTGCGTCGCATCAGTCTGGTGTACGTCGACATCGATCGCTTTCGCTTCGTCAACGACGCCTCAGGGCTCGAGGCTGGTGACACCTTGCTGCACTGGATCGCCGCCATGCTCAAGGAGGCCGCTGGGACCGGCAACGCCGTGGGGCGCCTCGGGGGCAACGAGTTCGGCCTCTTGCTGTACGGCCAAGGGTTGGGGGAGGCGGCGCTCACCTCCCGCGTCCTGCAGCGCCGGCTCAGGGAGTTCCGCTTCGCCTGGCGAGAGAGCACGTTCAGCGTGCGCTCGAGCGTGGGAGTGGTGGAGGTGACCCCGGACTTCGAGAACGCGTCGCATTTGCTTGGCGCGGCGGAGACCGCGAGCGCCCGAGCGCGTGACCAGGGCGGCAACCGTCTGTCCCTCTGGCTCCCCGATCAGCAGGCTGAGGATTCCGCGCGGCAAAAAGCGCTCGACTGGGTGGCGCACATCAAGAAGAACCTCCAGCGCGGGCACGTCGAGCTGTTTTGCCAGCCCATCTTGTCGCTGACCAACCCCAGCGCACCCCGCTCGATGGAAATCCTCTTCCGCATGCTCGACTCCGAGGGCAAGCCACGCGGGCCCCAGGACATCCTGCTCACGGCAGAGCGTTACGGCTTGATGGATGCCGTGGACAAGTTCGTCATCAAGCACACCTTGCGCCAGCTTCAGCACGAGCCAGGCTTGCTCAGAGACATCGACCACTGGTCGATCAACCTCTCGGCGACTAGCCTCAAGCAAGAGACCATCCTCGACTACATCCACGACTGCTTCAGCAGTACTCGAGTGCCGCCTACCAAGATCTGCTTCGAGATCACCGAGACCGCCGCTGTGGAAAACCTCGCGGAAGTGCGCTGGCTCATGCAGGAGCTGGGGAGCATCGGCTGCCGGTTCTCTCTTGACGACTTCGGCAGTGGGATGGCCTCGTACGCCTACCTGCGGGATCTCCCCGTCCACTACATCAAGATCGATCGCAGCTTCGTCAAGGACGTGGTCGAGAGCGAGCTGAACTCCGCCATCATCGAGTCGATTCACCAGATCAGCGCCCTGCTTGGTGCACACACGATCGCGGAGGGCGTCGAGGACGCCGAGTCCGTCGCCAAGCTCACCGCGCTCGGGCTCGACTACGGGCAAGGCTATTACTTCGGGCGCCCGGCGCCGATGCTCTCGGCGCTACCGGGCCCTCGCTGAGCGCCTCAAGAAGCTCGAGACAGCCTCACGGCGACGTGCTTGTGGTACGGCGTGCGGGTCAACGGATCGCAGTGCGCCGCGCTGGTCAGGAAGTTGACCCCTGGTCCGGTCTCCTCCCGCGCTCCAGTCGCGCCCGGGTAGCTGAGGCCATATCCGTGAGGCAAGACTACCAGACCACGTTGGAGGGACCCGTCGAGCTCTGCCGCCACCTGAATGGCCCCGCGCTCGGACTCGCAGAGCAGGGTCGCTCCGTCTGCCACACCAAGCTCTGCCGCGTCCTCGGGGTGAAGCCGGAGCGCCCCGCGTGGGTCGTTGCGTCGCCAGCTGGGGTCACGGTAGATGGTGTTCGCGTTGTAGCTTCGCCGTTGTCCTGCGATCAGGGTGAATGGATACTCGCTCTCTCCGTCCTGGATTGCCCCCCGGATTTTGGGGGTGAGGGACAAGCCAGAGAGCTCTTGAAGCAACTCGGGGATGGCGAGGTGGATCTTGCCGTCTCGGTGGCGGATGAGCTTGTACACGTCGCTGTAGGTGTGGTGGCTGAGCTCGAGGCCGGAGCGCCTCTGCAGCATGGCTTCGAACAAGGCTTCACCCAGCCCGGCGCCGTTGTCCTGGACACCTGCGCGTCGCACCGCATCGCCGTGCTTCTGCGCGTACTGAGCGGCGGCGCCCCACAGCACAGCGGCAGCTCGAGCGCCGTCGGGCAGTGCGGGGCCGAGGGTCGAGTACAGGAGGTTGGGCAGGACCTTGAGCATTTGCGGCTTCAACTTCAGCAACGCCCCCAGCGCGAGTGGGAACAGGCGCAGCTGCGGTCGTTGCCGGTCGATGCGGGCGAGCCTCTCCAGCCAGCCCAGCCGTGCGGGGATCGCTCCCAGCGCGACCAGCAGGCGGTGATAGATCTCCGGCTCCGGGAGCGTGCCCTTCAGCGGCTCGATGAAGGGCTTTCTCAGGTGGAAATGGTTCCTGGGGAATCCGAGGTTGAAGAACGTCGCCTCCCATTTCTCGAACTGAGAGCTCGCGGGGAGCACGTAGTGAGCCTGCATCGCCGTCTCGGTGAGCGCGACGTCGATCACCACCATCAACTCCAGGCGCTTGCACGCCTCCTCGTAGGAGCGAGTGTCCGCGCCTGAGCGCAGCGGGTTCGCGCTGTCTACTATCAGCGCCCGGACTCGGTCTTCCCGCTCGCTCAAGATCTCTTGGGGCAGCACGTTGGGCGGGAACAGTTTGGCGATCTCTTCCACTCCCGTCTGCTTGGTGCGCCACGCCTTGGCGGGGTCCGAGTGGCCCAGCAGAGGCATCAGGTAGGTGTGCAAGTTGTTGCCGCCGCGCCGCGCGAAGTTGCCGCTCAGCAGAAACAGGAGCTTCTCCAGATAGGAGTTCAGTGTGCTGTGGAGGCTCTGCTGGAGGCCCAAGTCGGCGCGGACGCAGCAGGACTTCGCGCTCGCCATGCGCCGCGCCACCCGTTCGATGGTGTCGACGTCGATACCCGTTCGCTCAGCGCAGTCGCCCAGCTCGAGCGGCGCGAGGGCGCGCTCGACCTCTGCCAGCCCGGTGGTGTGTGCGTCGAGGAATGACCGGTCGACCAGTCCTTCGTCGATCCAAACCTTGAGGATGGCCGCCATCAGCCAGGCGTCGCTGCTCGGCTTGAGCTGTAGATAGTGGTCCGCCAGTCGCGCCGTATCCGTGCGGATTGGATCCACGACGATCAGGCAGCGCTTGGGGTCCTTCGAGAGCGCGGTGAGCTGTTTGCGGGCTTCGGGGAAGCCATGGGATTGCCAGGGATTGGTGCCGATGCACAGGACGACCTCGGCGTTCGGGATGTCGGTGGTGACGTGGCACGTCTGGCGGCCGAACAGCTTGCCGTTGACCCAGAAGTCTCCCGTCTTCTCCTGAGCGAGCGCGGTGTAGAGATAGCGCGTGCCGAGCGCGGCGCGCAGCCCCGCGCTGTACACGCCGCCCAGATGATTGCCTTGACCTCCACCGCCGTA
>JAUILJ010000238.1 GCA_030433055.1 Polyangia bacterium | reverse complement strand
AGGACGACCATGGCGACGAAGGTGTGGTCTGCGTCGGACACGCTGTCGGCGTCGTTCGGGGTGAGCGTGAAGGTCCTGCCGACGACGGCGCCGAGACCGCGCTGGTCGAGGAGGACGGCGTGGGAGCGGAGCACGGCGCCATTATCGCACGGAAATGGCTCGACGCCGCCGCCCCGGCGGTCGCTCTGGGCAGCGCGATCGTCCGCGGTGGCTGTTATCTATTCGGATGTGACTACGGTCGCCACCTACCGCAGGATGCAGGCGCGACGTTGAAGGGCCTGGGCACGTTTCCTCATTGGAGCGGCCACACACTGGACGGCTGGGGCGCTCCGGCCTGGGTCGCGCAAGTCAACGCCGGTCTGATTCCTGACAGCGCTCGCGAGGCACTTCCGGTGCATCCGACTCAGCTCTACGAGCTGCTGCTGGGCGTACTGCTCTTTGCTGCACTGGTCTGGCTCCGACCGCGCTGTCGCCGACCTGGTCAAGGTTTCGCCGCCTTCTTGCTCGGCTACGGGTGGCTGCGTTTGACCGTGGATCTTCTGCGCGGAGACGCCGAGCGAGGGATCCTGGGGCCGGCGTTCGAGGGACGCCTGCTGCTGGCGCTGGCGTGGATCGTGTGGGGTCTGCTGGCTGGCTTTGCTGCAGGGCACCTGGTGCGGGACCCGCGTTGGCGCGCCTCACTCAGGATCGGGTTCCTGCTTCCGGGTCTGACGATGTTGCTGGTCCGTGTGGGGCGCTCGCCCTGGGATTCACTCGAGCTGAGTCTCACCCAATGGCTCGCGCTACTCAGCTGCGGCGCGGCCGCGCTGGGATTTCACTGGATCGAACGGCAGCCAGCGCTCGGAGGCGATTCTGCAAGCGAGGTCGCGGAGCATGGGTAGGCGGCGGTGCCGGGCCAGTGATGGAGGGGCCACGCTAGTTGGGCTCGCCACGTTTGCCGCACTCGGAGTGTTCGCCCGTCAGAGCCACGCGGAACCCGTACGCGTGAGCTACGTAGCCCCAGCGGGCTGCTTGGATCAGGCAGACTTCGTGCACCGCGTCGGCTCACACACCGACCGCCTCGAGCTTGCGGAGCCAGGCAGTCTCGCTCGCGTGCTCGACGTGCGGATCGTCCGCGTGGGGGATGGCTACAGCGCACGCTTGGAGTTCGTCGACGCGCGCCGGGAGCGAATCATCCGTCAGATCCGCGGCGCGAGCTGTGATGAGGTGGCGAACGCGCTCGCGCTGGCCGTGGCCTTGCTCGTGGAGGCGGAGCCTCCAGGCCCGCAGACCGCAGCGCCCGAGTTGGAAGAGGAGCACGCGTCGTCTCGGTCGGAAGCAGTCGCCGACTCGCCGCCATCGCCTCCATCGCGTTCACCGACAGGCACGTCGCTCGCACCCCAGGCGTCGCCGGGTGCCTCGTGGAGCCTTTCCTTCTCCGGTCGTGCGAGCTCGCAGATCGCGCCAGACCCGGTGTATGGGTTTGCGCTAGGTGTCTCCCGCTTTCGCTCGTGGGAGCCTGGGGTCGAAGCGGCGAGCGGCTGGCGAGTCGCGCTGGACGGTAGCTACCAGGACTCGGGTCCCGTGACCTTCGAGCAGACCAGTTTGAGGTTTCGCTTGCTGGGGGTGAGGGCGAGGCTGTGCGCTGCCGAGGTCCTACGTTCCCCCGTCTTCGCGGAGCTGTGTGCAGCCGGGGAAGGCGGCTACTGGCGCGCGACTGCAGAGCGCTCTGCTCGACTCACCGATGCACGCTCCGCATCGGCCGCTTGGGCCGCGCTGGGGCTACCGGTTTCATTCGGCGTCTCGTTGCAGGGCTTGGAATTGTTCGTTTCCGGGGGCCCTTGGTTTCCGCTGGTGCGCCAGCGCTTCACGTTCTCGCACCCAGACAGCGTGGTTCACGAGGTCAATCCCGTGTCAGTCAGCGTCGACCTGGGGCTCAGACTCGCGTTGTAGACATTTTTCGTGATCCAAGGCGCCGCTCGGGGGAATCAGCCTGCGTGCGGGCGCAGCGGGCGATCAACGAGTTTCTGGATCAGGAAGGGGCGTCGCCCGCCGCACCGGCGCCTACCGGCTTGTCGGCAGAGCAGCTGGTGCGCCAGCACTTCGATTTCGTTTGGCGCCTGTTGAGGCGCTTTGGGCTCGTCGCCGGGGACGCCGACGACCTCGCGCAGCAGGTGTTCGTCATCGCTTGCCGAAAACTCGATTCCATCCACGCGGGTCGCGAGCGAGCCTTCCTGTTCGGCGTTGCAAGTCGGATGGCGGCGCGCTTCAAGCGCGACCGCGGGCGGCGCGCCGAGGATGAGCTGGTGGAGGAGTTCTCGGCCGACTTACCTAGCCCCGAGGCGCTGATCGATCAGCGGCGAGCTCGCGAGCTCCTGGATGATCTGCTGGGTCTGATGCCACTCGATCTGCGCTGCGTGTTCGTGTCGTTCGAGATCGAGCAGCTCAGCCTCTCGGAGATCGCTGATGGCCTTGGTATTCCGCGTGGAACTGCTGCGTCGAGGTTGCGCCGCGCCAGGGAAGATTTCGAGCAGCGCTTGAGGCGCGCGGAGCTGGCGCGTGACCACGCGCTGGCGCGAGGAGTGAATCATGGCCGATCCTGAACGCCTGCTGAACCGAGCGCCCGAATCTGCGCTGGGCCGGCTCCTTCGAGCTGGGGGTGAGGAGCGACCGACCCACGCCGCGATGCAGCGCACCTTGGCTGCTGTCGGTGTTGGTGGCGCCCTCGTCGGTGTCGCCGGAGGCGCCCAAGCGGCAGGCGCCGTGGCTGGAGGGGGAAGCGCGGCCGCGGGAGCGGCTGCGGCGTCCGGCTCCGGTGCTGCGCTTGGGAAGGCATCTGTCGGAGTGGCGCTGCTGAAGTGGGTCGGTGCTGGGGTGGTAGCTGGAGGCTTGGCTACTGGCGTGGCTCACGTCGCGACGACAAACCCACCCGCTCCGAGCCCTGCGCCTCCGGCGGTCGCAACCAACACACCTCCGGTCTCGCCGCAGCCGGCCGCCCCAAAACAGCCCCTCGCGCCCGCTCCAGTCGCACTCGAGGAGCCGGCACGCTCGAGTGGGCAAACCGCGCCGGTCCACTCCAGTCAACCTCAGTCGCAGCTCAGCGCCGAGCTCTCGGCGCTGCAGCGGGCGAAGTCCCTGTCAGCGACCAACCCGGCGCGAGCGCTGCTCGAACTCGACGAGTACCGTTCCAAGTTTCCGCAGGGTACGATGAAGTTCGAGGCGAGCTTCCTCGGTATGCAGACGGCGCAGCGCGCTGGACAGCCTGAGCTGGCCCGAAGCTACGCGCGCGAAGTGCTCGCGATTCAACCTCGTGGTCCTCAGGCGGATCAGGCGCACGCGGTGCTCGGGCAATGAGCGGCGAGGTACGTTTCCGTGATCCGCCACCCGCCGCTCGGGGATTAGGAGGCATGCACAAGTACATCAGCCTGAGTCTGTTCGCGTTGCTCGCCGCCTGCTCGAACGAGACGAACCTGGGGAGCGGCAGCAACCAAGACGCCCTGAGCGACTCGGAGGTCATCTGCGCCAAGATGAGCGCACTTCCGTGCGGCCCGACCCGTGCCGAGTGCTTGAGTACGTTCGCGGATCAGGACCAATTGGCTCAAGCAAGGAGCTGTACGGGTGAGGTGGACGCGATGCTCACCTGTGGGCGAGGGCTCGAGCTCTACTGTGAAGACGGTGAGGTCACTGCAGACGGTTGCTTCGATGAGCAGCAGGCAGCCAGCGAGTGCATGTATGGATCCCCATCCGGCCCGGGTGGGTGCGGTGGCTCGAGCACTACCTATGAGCAGCCGGATCAACACTGCGACGCCTACTGCACCGACGGTACCCGGGTCTCGTGCTCAGGTGATCAGTCCGCGGTGACCTGCGTGTGTGAAGCGGGCCCTCAGGTGGGTCACACGTTCGCGCTGCTGTCATGCACGACGCTCGATGATATTTTCCTTACGGAATGTTACGACCCGCCGTCGCAAGGGACCCCCGAAGCATGTGGTGGCGGCGGTACTACGGAGGAGAACGGTCGTCAGAGCTGTGATGCCACGTGTCAGGGTGGGGTGAGCGTCAGCTGTGAGGGCCCAACCGACGGTCCTGTCGTCTGCGACTGTGCTGGCAATGGGCATCGGTTCGCGCTCACCGGGTGCGACGCCTTGCCCTCACATGTGCCCACCGCCTGCCAGTGAGCCTGGGTCAGGAATCAGGGCATCGGGTGTAAGTTGTTTGAATTACAGGATTATTGTCTGCGCCGGGAGGGCGCGATCGGATCTGGGACACCCGCGACTCGTGTAAGATTCAGCGCTGCTACGCATTCTGGGATGACTTGCTAGCCACCCCCGCACGTCTATAGGCTAGCCTCTCGCTTCTGGGCGGTTCGCCGTCCCAAACCCGACAACACGTCAGGGAGCTTTACGAATGCGTACATCGCTCAAGATCACCACGGTTGCCGTCCTAGCCAGCTCGATGGCGTTGGTCGCCTGCCGCAAGAACGACGAAGAGGAACAGGCCCAGACCGCGGGCTACCAGCAGCAACCCGGCTATGGCCAGCCCGGCTATCAGCAGCAGCCCGGCTACCAGCAGCAGCCCGGCTACCAGCAGCAGCCCGGCTACCAGCAGCAGCCGCCGGCTGGAACCGCGCCTCCCGCTGGGACCGCGCCGCCCGCGGGTACCGCCCCGGGCATCCCCGGCTTGCCCGGTATGCAGCAGAGCAGTGGTGGCCAGGCCCAGGCCTTGGACCCGGCCGCAGGCGCCGTTGCTCAGCCGATTCTCCAGCAGCTAGCCGCTGGGTCGGTGCCACCAGGCGCCAAGGCGGTCGGCTCGGCCCTCGTCGGCAACTTCCAGACGGGTCAGACCCTCGAGTCGCAGATCCAGCTGCAGCCCGGCAAGTGCTACACCGTCGTTGCCGCAGGGATGCCGCCGGGCGTCACTGAGGTAGACGTTCAGTTCGTCGCTGTCAGCCCCATTCCGGGCATGGCCCCGGTCATGGCGCAGGACAACGCCCAGGGCTCGCAGGCGGTCCTCGGGCCTAACCCCGACTGCTACCGTTGGGCGCTCCCGGCGGCGGCTCCCGTGAAGCTGGTGCTCACGGTGCGTGGCGGCTCCGGTATTGCGGCAGCGCAGGTCTACGAGAAGTAGCACTGGCTGCTAGCCAAGCGCGGGAAGGCCGAGGACAAACGTCCTCGGCCTTTTCAAATTTGGGCCTGCCAACGAGCAGCCACCACGGGTTGGCTGGGGCGGCGAGCCGAGCGTTTAGCTGCCACTCGCTTTCGTTCGGCGGAACCTAGCGGCGACGGGACGTGTTGCGCTCGTGAAGGATGCGCAGGCCGTACAGGGTCAGCGTGTCGTCTACGGTTTGTAGGTGCTTGGTGTGCTGGGCGATGAGCGTTGCGAGGCCGCCGGTCGCGATCACCTCGCACTCGAAGCCGAGCTCGTCGATGAGCTTCTCCACCAAGCCGTCCACCAGGCTCGCGTAGCCGTGAACGATGCCTGACTGCAGCGAGTTCGTGGTGTTTCGACCCACGACTCGCGGCGGCACTGCGATCTCGATGCGCGAGAGCTTCGCTGCGCGGCCGAGCAGCCCATCCAGGCTGACCTGGATGCCAGGGACGATGACTCCACCGAGGTACTCGGCTTTTGGTGAGATGCAGTCGAAGGTGGTCGCGGTACCGAAATCCACGACGATCACTCCAGCGCGCACCCGCTCGTACGCGGCAACTGCGTTCACGACTCGATCGGCCCCCACGTCTCTGGGGTTTTCGTAGAGGATGCTGATGCCCGTCTTCAGCCCGGGGCCGACCACCAGGGCTTCCCGAGCGAACGCGTGGCGGACAGCGTCCACCATCACGTCTGTGAGAGGTGGAACCACGCTCGCGACGATGGCGGCGGCGACTACGCTCGGATCGATACCGCGTAGCGCGAGCATCTGCCGTAGCAGCACGCCGTACTCGTCGGCGGTGCGGGCTCGAACCGTCTCCGCGCGGAAGGTCTGCACGAGCTCTTCCTTGTCGTAGAGACCGAAGGCGATGTTGGTGTTTCCGATGTCGACGGCTAGCAGCATGGGTTCCTCGTGTCACTTACCGGCGCGGTCACTGACTCGCGATCTTGGCTTTGCGGATCACGTCACCTTCGACGACGCGGTTCCAGTCTCCGGTGGCTCTTCCAAGTAGCGGATAGCTGCCGTCGAGTCGCGGAAACCGCCCCAGAGTAACGAACAGCTGACTGGATGCCGTGTCTCGACCGCTCAGGGCCAGACCGACTCCAAGCTTGCCGAAGGGCACGGGGGAAGTCTCACAGCGCAGCGGCTCGCCTTCGGCGCCGCCGTAGCTGTCCCCGTGGGGATCTCCGAACTGTACAACGAAGGCTGACACCACGCGGTGCATGGTCAGGCCATTGTAAAAGCCGCGTGTCACCAGGTCCTGAATGCGCGCGACCGACACCGGGGCGAGCGTAGGATCGAGCTCCAGACCGAGCTTTGCGATGTCGAGGTCGAACTCCACCACGACCTTGGTTTCCGCGCGCGGCAGGTCCATGGCCGCGATGCTCTTGGGGGCAACGAACTCATTGCAAACCGCGCGCTTGTTTCCGGTGGCGCGTAGTGCCTTTTCTGCATGGGAACGTAGGGTGACGTTTGGGGATTTGCAGTAACCCTGTACCAGCTTCTCTCGCGCGTTGATCTGTTTCGAACCCTTGAGGGACAGGGCAGCCAAGGCGTCGATCAGCACACTGGTGATTTCCACTTGGCTGGCATCGCGCTTCTGCTCCACTGCAGCGAACAGGGCGTCCACCAAAGCCGGCTCGGGCGAGAATGCGCTGCCCTCCCCTTCTGCCTTGCTCGCTCGATCAGGGTGAGCAGCGAGGATCTCCGCCGCCACGGCGACCACGCCGGGCTCTTTGGCCTTCAGCGCAGCGGTGAGCGCTTGATATTGATCTGCCGCCTCGGGGTGCGCGGCGAGCAGGTTGAGGGCGCCCTCACGCACGCGGCGATCGCTGTGCTTGGTCAGTTCGTGCCACCGAATGTATCGGGCTCGGGTGAGCTCGCCACGGTCGAGCACCTCGAGAACGTACTTCGCCTTGACGTAGGAGTCGTCCGGATCACACTCGACGAGCTTGGGGTACAGGCTGCGTGTGCCTGCAACCCGCGCGGCAGCGCTGCAGCGCAGGAGGATGGCGCGGCGTCGTTCCGGCTTCTTGTCTGGAAGAGGCAGCTCTGCCAGCGCTTCGAGAGCAGCTTGAGCAGCCCGGAGCGGCGGCTTGAGTCCGCTCACCAGCTCGAGGATCAACGCGAACTCCGGCTTGCCCAGGCTCTGAGTGACCTGTGCTTGGTCCTTGGCGAGCTGAGCCAGCGCGTCGCGCAGCGCGTTCTGTCCCGCGGTGTCCAGCTTGGTGAGACCTCGAGCGGCTTCGATCCGTGCGGTGAGAGGTTGCTTCGGATCGGTGATGACTCGGTGCAAATCAGGGGCCGCTTCGGGGCCGCTCCTGGCGAGCGCCCGGACCACGAACACGCCATCTCCAGACTTGGGGTCGGTCTTCTCCAGCACGCCTGACGCCACCTCGCGCATGCGCTTCGCGACGCTCGAGCTCTCCGGATCGAAATGCCCAAGCGGGGCGAGGGCGAGCGCGAAGTTCTGCTTGCTCGCCGCGTCCAGCAAGCTGACCACCGTTTCCCCATGGAGTTTATGGGCGCGAGCTGCCAGGCGCGTGAGCGCCGCTGCCGCCTGCTCGGGCAGGCCTTTCACCGACGAACTGAGCCAAGCGTTCAGGCTCGCTTCCGCCTCGACTCCTCCGCAGCGAGCGAGGGCGTCTGCGAAGGCGACGTAGGGGTCGAGGCCCTCGGCCGTGGGGGAGACACTATCCCGCGTGAGGCTGAGGCTCGCGGCGCGGGTGACCAGGGCCCGCACGGCTGAGAACCTCTGGCCGTCGCAGCTGAAGCCAATGCCGTACGCTGCCCAGGTGATGACCTCCGGATCTTCATCCCGCAGCCGCTCGACGAGTCGCTTGTGCGCTTCCACGTCGGCGATGCGTGCCAGCGCTCGCGCAGCGGCACGCCGCACCAGAGGGCTTTCGTGCCGTAGATCTGCGGGCTTTACCCCGCTGGAGTCTCGACGTTGCTCGGCGACTGCGAGCGCCGCCAGGCGCCCCGCGACCGCTTCGCTCGGCGGTTCCTCGTCGTCGTCGGCTGGCTTGGCAACGCTGGAGCTCGGCGGAACAGAAGCGGATGGCGCGCCGCCACTGGCTGGCTTATCCTCGCGGCAACCGATCAAGAGCAGCGCGAGAGACACGAGGCTGGCGCCGCGCCAATGCGCTCGATGCGAACGCATCAACGGGGGTACCTCGAGCCGATGCCCCAGGGAGCGTAGCGATCCAGGGCGGCCTTGAGCAGCTCCGACATCGCCCGCTGCGCGCGCGCCGCCGGGGAGATGGGGGACCGCGCCGGGTACTCATCGACTTGCAAGCCACGCTCCCGGAACAGGCTAGCCGCGCGTCGCATGTGAAAATCGCAGGTCACGAGGTGGACGTGGCTCACGGCCCGCTCCGCGAGAAGCAGCGCGCTGAAGGCGGCGTTCTCTCGCGTCGAGAACGACTCGGCTTCTTCGAGGATGACCTGGCTCGGGACGCCGAGTCGCTGCAGCTCGCTGCGCATCGCCTGGGCTTCGCTCGAGCCATACCAGTGCTTGCCCCCAGACACGACCACCAGCTCCAGCCTGCGATCGTGGTACAGCGTCGCCCCCCGCGCCACACGGCGCTTGAGCGCGCCGCGGACCTCGCCACCGGGTTCGACCCGGCATCCGAGTATCACGATGGCTTGCTCCACGCTCATGGCTGTCGGACGCTATAACCGATCGCCTCCAGGTGGCAATTCGCGGGCGGCGAAGCGAGAACAAACCCTGCTTGGCGCACGCCGCCTGGCTCTGGAAGCCTGGACGACCGCGTGCGAGCGGGGGACGGGTGTCCCTAGTTCCCGCTCAGGCGACGTATGGTAGCCGCCAGGCGATCGCGGTTGAGGGGGCCGCTCAGTGTCTCGACACCTTCACACGCTGTGTGCTGCTCGGTGTCCTCTCCGACCACAAGTATGGCGATTCCCGGCGCGGCGCTCTTCAAAGCTTGGATGGTCAGATCCGCGACTGGCGCGAATGCCACCAGGACGTGCGCAGCGCTCTGTCGCAGTACGGCTTCTGCTTCCGTGGGGTTATCCGAGGTGCTGACCTCGAAGTGGGATGCTCGCAGCGCAGAGGCGAGAACCCGACGCTTGCTTGGGTCGCCGTCGAGCACCAGCACCTTGGTCGCGTTGCTGATCGGTGCGCTCAGTTCGATCACGGCCCGCGTGCCGCCTTCGGGGCGCGCCTCCAACCGAACTTGTCCTCCATGATCGCGGATGATCTGAGCGGTGATGGCGAGCCCCAGACCAGTGCCCA
>JAUILJ010000237.1 GCA_030433055.1 Polyangia bacterium | reverse complement strand
CTACGTGCGCGAGGAGGTGGCCGGCCCGGTGGGTGCCGAGTTCATCACTGATCTGGTCGACCCCGCGGATGCTCAGAGCGACGACGCCTCGAAAGAGGCGCTCCAAGGTGAAGACCGACAGTGGTCCCTCATCTTGGACCTCGGCGCGGTGTTCTGAGTCGCGCTGTTCTGAGTCGCCATGTTCTGCGCCGCCATGTTCTGAGTCGCGCTCAGCTGTTCAGCGCAGCAACCTGGCTCAGCGCAGCAACCTGGCTCAGCTCAGCAACCTGGCTCAGCTCAGCGCAGGAGCGCTAGACCGACGCACACGACCAAACCCAGAGCCAGGCCAACGATGGTGCTGAGCATCGCGGCTCGGTGGGCGCGCTGCGCGGCCTCCTTGCTCAGACCATAAATTCCACACAGAAAAGCCTGAGAGCAGGTGCGCGGCAGCGACCAGGTGCCCCGTGCCACGCCCCCGGCGTTCTTCACGCCTTCGGACAGCGCCAGCGCGATCAAGCCGAGAGGCATCGTGACCAGGTCCCAGCCCGTGCTGTAGAGCCCGAAGCGCAGCGCGTGGCCCAGCCTGCCCCGCGCACCCTCGCGCCGCGCCGCGAGGTCCAGGCCCAGGCCATAGAGCGTGTGGAGCAACGCCATCGCCACCGCGAGCATCGGCACACCCGCGACGATACCGCGTAGCAAGATCCCGCCCTGAGCTGGATCCTGAGCAGCGGCTTCAGGTAGCCCAGGCACCATCAGCCACAGGATGGGGCCGACGATGAGGCACAGGCCGCTCACGGCGATCACCTCGGCGGTGAGAGCGAATCGCGCGGCGCTCGCCAGGTCACCGTCTGGGAAGCGCGCGAAGAAGGTCTGGCCGTGTTGAGTGGTCAGCTTGGAGGTGTTCCACAGCCGCTGCCAGAAGCCCTGCATCGGACGCTCCCAGGGCACGATCACCACCACCCCCGAGCCGTAATCGAAATCGTCCAGCTGGGGGATTTCCACCACCGCAGCCGGCACGTCGGTCAGCTCGATCTCTTCGGGCTCCAGTGCTGGGTCATCGCTGACCAAGCGGGCCGACGGAAACGATGGCTCGGAATCAAACGCGGCGCGGAGGCGCGGCTCGGCGTCATGGCGCAGCTCTTCCGTACTCGCGTCCGCGAGCTCCGGATCCGAGCGCACATCCGCCTTGGGCACCATGTCTCAGCGGTAGCACGGTCTGGGTTACGCGGCGACTTTCAGCGTGTGGCGATTCTGGGATCACTACGCATGACATCCCCGGTTGGGTCTGGGGGGGAGGCGGCACCGCAACATCGCGCAGCGCGAACATGCACTTCAGTGCATCGTTTCATCGGTGTCGGAAGCGCTGCCCGGAAGGGGAAGGTCACGGAGATCATCCGCCTTTCCGCCGAAGCGCAGACTGAACAACACGGCGAGGGCAGCCACCCCCAAGCTGGTGTACAGCCCCCATTGCCAGTGTATCTCTACGGGAACGCGGGGATGGCTCTGGGGGGGCCGGGCGAGCAGCATCACCGTCTCTACCAAGGTCATACTCGCGAACAGCGCGCACACGGCACGCACTCCACGCATCTGGTTCACCGTGCGACGACTGGCCACCAGCGGAATCAAGGTGAGCCAACCCGCGAGGCCACTCCACAACCATCCGGCGCGGCCTCGCGCGAGATCGAACCCGCTGAGCAGCGCTATATCGGGTTTGACCACGGAAACCCACGGCGCGAAGAACGCCGCGATGCCAGCGACTCCCAGCAACACCAGAGCGAGGCGACTGCGCCTGGTGAACGTCCAGGGCAGCGGGTAGTCCACCGCTGCGATCGGCTCCGGCGGCATTACGCCCGCCTCCGCGGCCTCGAGCGCCTCTTCCAGGAGCGCTTCATGGGACGGGGGCAGCTTCTCCAGTGACTGCAGCTCTACACCACACTCCTTGCAGCGATCCGCCTCACCCTCGGTGTACAGCTCACGGCAGAACGGACAGGCCAACAGGCGACTCACGGCGGCAGCATAACCCATGGTGAACAGCCATCGACACTCGTGGGCCCGCCAGGTTCCCCGAAGCAAAGGCTGCTGACGGGAGCTAGCGCTTGCCCCGCGGGGCCGATATGGCAAACCTTGGCCCCCTTCGATGACGGCGAATCCCGAGCAACCCTCGTTGGCGCTGGCTGAGCTTCTCGGCCTTCCCGCTGACTCCAGCTGGTTCGAGCAGGCTCTGACTCACCCGAGTTTTGCGAACGAGCGTCAGGAAGCGGAGGACAATCAACGCCTGGAGTTTCTCGGGGACGCGGTGCTCGGGCTGTGTGCCAGCGAGCTGCTCTTCGAGCGCTTTCCAAGAGCGCCAGAAGGCAGCCTCACTCGGTTGCGGGCCCAGCTGGTCAACGCCGAGTCACTGCAGCGCATCGGTCATGAGCTGGAGATCTCGGCGGCGCTGCGTCTGGGCAAGGGAGCAGACAGCGCTGGCCTGAGAGATAGCCTCAACGTGGTGGCCGACGCCGTCGAGGCGCTGATCGCCGCAGCCTTCCTCGAAGGCGGTTGGCCCCTGGCACGCCAGGTGTGTCGCCGCTTGCTCGAGCCCCACGTCATCGGGCTCAAGCCAGACGCCGGGCGAGACGCAAAGAGCGAGCTGCAAGAGCGCCTGCAGGCCGGCGGTGGTGAAGTGCCTGCGTACGCCGTGGTGGACGAGGGCGGGCCGGCCCACGAGCGCTGGTTCGAGGTCGAGGTCAGCGTGGAGGGCCGCCCTCTGGGGCGCGGTCGTGGTCGCAGCAAGCGCCTGGCTGAGCGTGAGGCCGCCCAGTCGGCGCTCGAAGCCGAGGCCTGGATCCGTGAGGAAATGCAAACGGGAGTCGAGGATGTTTAGAACCGATAAGTCCCGGCGGCCGGTGGGCACGCGAGAGCTGCGGCGGGCGCTACTTTGCGCGGTGCCGCTTGGAGCCATCGCGTGGGCCAGCTCAGCGTTCGCCGGGAGCTACCTGGATCGCGCCGCGCTGATCGTTGCTCACGCGCGCAAGGAAGCGGACTACCTGCGCAACCGTCTGTCCGACAAGGACCTCGCTGACTATGTCCACGACCAGGCGGATGCGCGGCTCAGTTCCGCGCGGCACATGCAGGTGCCGAAGCAGGTCACCGACGCGCACCCTCACCTGCTGATCATGCTCGAGCACTACGAGCGCGCGACCCACGCAGCCACCAAGGGCGACAACGCGGAGTTCTTCAAGAAGCAGCTGGACGCTCGCGAGGAGGAGCGCATCTTCCGCGGCGTGCTCAAGCAGCTCGGCTGGGATCTGCCCAGCGTCTAGCTGCGCGGCGGGACCCCAGCGAGCGACCCGGAAGGGCGGAGTCGGCCCGGGTGAGCCGCGGTGCGTCTCACCCCCAAGAACCGCAGGGCTCACCGCCGGGCTCGGCGGGTCCTCCGACACGATCGGCGATTCGAAAATGGGGCCTCAGCGCTTGCCGGCGCCAGCGGCGGGGTCGCCGCTCGACGTGGGCTTCACGTCGCCGCTGGGGGCGTGCTTGTCGAGGAACCCGGGTTTCCGCTCGGCACCGATCGCACCGATCTTGTCGAGGGCCACGTTCTCCAGCAGCGCGTCGTTGCGGTCTTTCACGTGCGCTTCAACCAGGCCCTTCACCAGCTCGTCCAGCTGCTTCTTGGTGCGCTCTCGCTCGAGCAAGCGCCGAATGTTGGGGCTCTCGCTCTCCAGGCTCCGCTCCACGGCGTTCAGGCTGCCGCGGCGCCAGACCACGGCAAAGCCCTTGCCCTCCGCGATGGGCTCCGGCGCGATCTCCCCGTTCTTCAGCGACTTGGCCGCTTCGTAGAGGGAGCGCTCGACGCGCACTCGGGGCACGTTCGTCAGACCGCTCGGGAGCACGAAGCCGAGGTCGCCATCCCGCATGTTCGTCGCCTTGTCGATGGACTTCTCTCGGGCGACCTGGCTCCAGGTCTTCACGTCGCCCTTGGCTTTGACCTGCTTCAAGACGGCCTGCGCCGCCTCCTCGCTGGGTAACAAGATGCGCCAGAGCTTGATGCGCTCCGGCGTCTTGAAGCGGCTCTCATGGTCCTTGTAGTACTTCGCGATGTCGGCGTCGGTGACCGGCGACTTCTGCTTCAGCTCATGGCGCAGGGCGGACTGCAGGGCCTGCAGCTTGGCCTGATTTACTTCCGCGCGGATAGTTGGCTGGCGCATGGCGTCTTCCAGCTTGGTGTCCAGGCCGAGGAGCACCTCGGGGACCAGGTCGCGCTCGACGAAGGCCCGCTTGATCGCCTCGGGGGTGTTGCCGTACTGGCGCAGCTTGAACGCGGGGACGTCACGCAGCCGGCGCTCCACGTTGCTCTGCTTGAGCTCCACGCTGCCAATCCGCACGACCACCGGATCATCTACCTGGGCGCTCGCGCTCGAGGCCAGGCCCACCGCACCCAGCAGCGCCAGGCTCGCGATGTGGCGCATCCAGCGGGAGCGGGCTTGGGGGCGATTCGCGGTGCGGGTTCCCATGGGTCCGCTATCGCTAGCACACTCTGCGGCGTGCCAGCAGCACCGTGCCGACGATGGACGGCCGCCGCTCACTCTTCAGCGAGGGGAACACCGGCCGCGCGCAGAACCTCGTCAGCGACTCCCACCAGGCCCCAGACCTCGGAGCGGAAGCCATACGCCTCGTGGACCTGTTGCACCACGAACACCAGCTGATCGCGGTCCCCTGGGGGCTTACGCGCCGCGCACAACTTCTTCAGGCTGGCGACGCTCTCCCCCATCTCGAGCAACTCGTTCGCGTGGCTCAGCACCTCGAGGGGCTTGAGCTCCTCGCCAGAGCCCCTGCGCTTGTTTTCCCGTAGCTCTTCCAGCAGACGCTGGCGACGCTTCTCGGTGCGACCGTCGAGCTGGCCGCTGCCGCGCCCTGAAAACAGATCATTGAGCGCGCGTCCTGCACGGCGCTTCTGGATGGCTTCGCGGCTGGCGCGTCGATTGGTCGCCACAGCCGATGTTGTTCACACAAGCGGGAGCATCGCAACCTGACGGCCGCTAGCTGGCCCGCCTGAGGCGTTTCGAGCGCGCGGCGGGTTGCGCGCCAGCATCGGCCTTGCGCACCACTGAGGCGGCGCTGACGCGCTCCTGCAGCGGCTCGATGCCCAGGTCGCGCAGGCGCTGCTTGCAGATTTCCAGGGCCTCGCGGTTCTGATCGATGCCGATCCCACGGCGGCCCAGGGCGGCGCACACCGCGAGCGTGGTCCCGCTGCCCACGTACGGGTCGACGACGAGATCTCCCGGATTGGTCAACGCACAGACCAGGCGCTCGAGCAACGCCATGGGCTTCTGAGTCGGGTAGCCGGTGCGCTCTCGAGCGACCGGAGCGACGATGCCGATCTCCCAGACGTCGCCCAGAGGCGTGCCAGGGCTCTCCTCTTCCGTGCTGCTCGAGCGCTGGCGCCTGCCCGTGTCGTCCGTTACCGCGCGCTGCTTCCGTGTGCCCCAGGTGGCCCGGGTCGAGGCGGCGAGGGGCTCGTAGAGCTGGTTGAATCGCGGGTCCGCGCTCGGATCCTTCACGTAGCGCAAGAGCACGTCGTGAACGCGCTGGAAGTTCTTGGTCTTCGCTGGCCAGCGCCGGTAGCGCCACACGATTTCGCTGGCGAAGCAGTCGGGTCCGAAGATCTCGTCGCACATCACCTTGGCGTAGTGACTGGTCTTCGGATCCACGTGCAGCACCAGGCTGCCGTGAGGGGCGAGCAGGTCTCGCGCCACGCTGAGCCGGCTGTGCAGGGCACCGAGGTAGTCATGCATGCCGGCCCACCGGTCATCGAAGGCCGGGCGCTCGCTGCGCTGGATCTTGCCAGCGCCATCGCGAGCTCGCTCGACGCGGTTGTGCTGACGCCCGGTGAGGAACGGCGGGTCCAGATAGACCAGCGCCGCTGATGCCCCCGAGCGGCGAGCCAGCGCCCCGAGAGCCTGCAAATTGTCCCCTTCGACCAGCATGCTGGACGGATGTCCTGGCTCCACGATCTCGAGTCGCGCGGCACAGGACGTGGGCTCACTCGGCTTGTCGTTCCAAGTCAAACGGACGCGAGGCTCAGTGATGCTCATGCTGCGATTGAAATCGTAGCTGGCGCGGATCCGCCGGGGCCAAGTTGTTGGTCAGGCGTAGCGTTCGACTCGGCGCCCATACGGCGACTCATCGAGCGGCGTCCAGCGACGCTTAGGTGCTTGCTGAGCCGGGCTGCTGGGGTTACCTCCTGTCCTCCCATGAGCGACCAACCCAAGCAGAAGCCTCGCATCCTCTCGGGCATGCAACCCACCGGTGGCTTGCACATCGGAAACTACCTGGGTGCGCTGAAGAACTGGGTGAACCTCGTGAACGCCGGAGAGCACGAGGCGCTGTTCTGCATCGTGGACGCTCACGCCATCACCATCGACTACGACCCGCAGCAGCTCAAGCAGCGCATCTTGGACGCCGCCGTGAGCTACATCGCCGCGGGGCTCGATCCAGAGAAGTGCACCATCTTCGTGCAGAGCGATGTGCCTCAGCACACGGAGCTCGCCTGGTATCTCTCCGCCGTGACCCCCATGGGCGACTTGAACCGCATGACTCAGTTCAAGGAGAAGAGCGACGAGCACAAGGAGAACGTCAACGCCGGGCTCTTCACCTATCCCATCCTGATGGCGGCGGACATCCTGGTCTATCGCGCGACCGTGGTCCCCGTGGGTGACGACCAGGTGCAACACCTCGAGCTGACTCGTGAGATCGCGCGTCGCTTCAACCACCGCTTCAAGGCGCTGTTCCCCGAGCCCAAGCCGCTGCTCTCGGCGGCGCCTCGCATCATGGGCGTCGACGGGAAGACCAAGATGAGCAAGTCGCGCGGTAACAGCATCGACCTGCTGGATACGCCCAAGGCCGTGGAGAAGAAGATCAAGAGCGCCTTCACGGATCCGAACAAGCTGCGGCAGGGGGACGCGGGCAACCCGGACATCTGCAACATCTTCACCATCCACAAGTCCGTGAGCAGTCCAGCCGAGGTCGAGCAAATCGATCGTGACTGCCGTTCGGGCGCGCTTGGCTGCGGTACCTGCAAGGCTCTGCTGTGCACGAACTTGAATCGAGAGCTGGATCCCATTCGCGAGCGCGCTGCAGCGCTGGGGGCTGACCGCAAGCGCGTCCTCGAGATCCTGGACAACGGTCGAGAGCAAGCCACTCGCCTGGCAGAGCGCACCATGCGTGACGTGCGCAAGACCATGGGCCTGGGCACAGGACACTACAAGAAGTAATGCCCGCCAAAATGCTACCTCGAGGAAACGGTTCCGGCGCCCTTTGGCGCTGGCGCCGCGTCGTCGTGGTGTGCCTGTGCGCGGTGATGTTCGTCGCGGCGGGCTGCGCGCCCAAGCAGGAAGAAGAGACACCCGAGCGGGTGGTGGAGCAGTTCATCGACCGCATGGAGAGCGTACACGGTGACCCGAAGATGGCGCGTGCTGCGTTCGATCTGATGTGGTCCGACGCTCAGCGAGTGCTCACCGAGCGCGCGAAGCGAGCAAGCGCCGTGGTGGGGCGCAACCTTGGCCCCGAGGAGATGATCGCTCCCTCCCATTTTTCCCTGCGCTTCGAGCCTCACCGCTTCAAGGCACGGGTCGAGGGCCAGCGAGCCGTGGTCGCCGTGATTGGCGCGTCACCCGGCGAGCGCTTCGACGTCCACTGCGTCCGCGAAGAGAACGGCTGGCGCGTGGTGCTGGATATTCCGGAGCCCCCACCGATCCGCAAGCGCAAGACCGAAGACTGAACGCGGCTGTCGGAGTCCGCGGAGCAAGTGCAGGCTCGGTCGGGGGTGAGGAGACACGTTCTGGGAAACGCTTGCGCCCGCGCGGAGCTGCTTTGCCCGAAGCGAGACGTTTGACTCGCCCGCGCGCGCCCGCTTGCATGGAGTGATGCTGGCTGCCACGTGCCCTGGTTGTGGTGCGACAACACCCATCTCGCTCGAGCCACCAGACGTGCTGCAGTGCAGCCACTGCTCCTACGAGGGGCCGCTGCCAGAGCGAATCGCCCAGGAGGTGGAGGCCGCACGCCAGGCATTGTGGTCCATGCGCGAGCGTCGGCGTCAGCTGTCGGCTCGCAGGATGCGCGCGGTGCGCCGGTTGCGTATGGGGCGCTGGATGGCGGTGGGCGCGTTCGTGGTCGTCACGTTGGCCCTGCTCGCGTGCGGCGGAGGCGGAGTCAGCATCTATCTGCTCAGCGTGAAGGAGGTGTCCACCATCCACGCGCCGTTGTTGGTCTTGGCCCTGGGGCCTGTACTGTTCTCAGGGTTGGTGAGCGCCTTGCTGTTCGCCGTGCTGCGGCGGCAGGAACGCAAGCTTCAGCTGGTCGTGTCTGCGGTTGCTCCGGTTGCTCCCGGCTACCCAGCGCTCTGCCACGTTTGCGGCGGGCCAATCACCGCCCAAACAGGTCAGGCGGTCGCTCGCTGCAGATATTGCCAGGCGGATAATATCGTCAGCTCGGATGTGATGGCCGATGCGGCGCGACGTCAGGTCGCCGTACTCTCTGCCATGGCTCACGCGGTGAGGAAGGAGAGCAACGTCGGGGACTGGACGACGGCGCTGGTCCCGATGCTGATCGTAGCCGCAGCCTGGCTGAGCCCGCTCGTCGGCGTGGCGCTCTCCATCGTCGTCTACATCGCACTCCTCGCGTTGCCCCGGGACCCCGACCCAAACGAGACCTACGTCGCAGTCGAGGTGTCAGGGACGCGTTGCTATGGGGAGGAAGAACCGCTGTCCGGGGGTCGGGTCCGGGTCAACCTCGACAAGACATTCCCCGAGTACAATGGCGCCCTGGTGCTGCCAGCCAGCGACGTGAAGCGCGTCAAGAGCCAGGAGCTCGTCGGACGGACCATCCTGTGGGACGCCGTCCACTCGGGCGAGGTGACGAAGCTCAGCGCGAGCTACGCCGAAAGCCGCAACGCACTGCAGATTGGCGACATGCGTCCTGTGGATCCCCTCGGTGCGTGCGAGCCCCAGCCCGGGCTTCAAGAGTTGTACACCGACCCAGAGTTCAAGGACTGTTCCGCGCTGCTGGCCGATCATGGGACGGTTTGGTGGACCGACAAGTATCGCTTGCACGAGGTTCCGCTGCTCGGCGTCGACTCGCGAGTGCTGTCGACGGAGGGTGGCGCCCTCGAGGACGTCCAGTTCGTCCGCACTCCGGACCACGCGCCGTGGGTGTACTACCGAACCACGGAGCTAGGCTTGTGGCGCTTGCGGCTGGGTGAACGTGGAGCCCGTTCGGAGTCCGTCGCAGCTGGAGTCAAGGGCTTCTACGCCGTCGACTGGCGCGTGGTCTACGCTACCTACGACGGCCTCTATTACCGTGCGAAACCGGACGAGGAAGCGTTGAAGCTGGCAGGCGAGGAGGCGGCGAGCTTCCAGGTTGCCCTGGGGGACCACGAAGCCTACTGGGTCGATCGCGAGAATCGTACCTTCTC
>JAUILJ010000236.1 GCA_030433055.1 Polyangia bacterium | reverse complement strand
CACCAGCCTCCCCAGCGCCGCACGTCAGCCGCATCAATCACAAGTCGAACCGAGCAACCGAAGAGTCTCAATGGCCAGCAAGGACAAAGAACGCGAAGCCGAAGACGTCGAAGAGACGGACGCTGGGGACGCGTCCGACGAAGCGCTCGAGCGCGAGCAGGACGACTCGGACGACGATGACTCGGACGACGATGACTCGGACGACGATGACTCGGACGACGATGACTCGGACGACGATGACGAGGAATCAGACGACGAAGCGGAAGCCTCGGGCGACGATGATGTCGTGGACGCCGAGTTCGAGAGCGCAAGCGATGAGGAGTCCGAAGCGGAAGAGGACGACGGGGCGACCCCCGCGAACCTGGGCACGACTCGCTATGTCCACGCGGCGCTGTTTTCCGCTGGGATCTTGCTTGCCTACATTGCAGGAAAGCTCCTCGGTGGTCTGTGGAACGTGCTCGCCGAGTGGCCTGCAGCGGTGGACGCCGTCCCTCAGCTGCTCGCCTACTCCGAGGACGACCGCCCCACCTTCACCATGGCGGCCGGAGCTCTGATTGGCGCGATCACGATCGTCCAGATCTATCGCAGGCCGCACATCCGGGCTTGGGCGGACGAGGTCGCTCAGGAGCTCGCGAAGGTCACTTGGCCCAATCGTGAAACGGTCACCAACGGAACTATCGTCGTGGTTGTAGCGAGCATCATCGCGACTGCGTACATCGCGATGCTCGATCGTTTCTGGGGCTTCGTCACTTCTTTGGTCTACGGGGTGTGAGTATGGAAACCGACGAAGCCATGGCAGCGAAGAAGTGGTACGTGGTCACGACCTACTCGGGCTACGAGAACAAGGTCAAGCTGGCCCTGCAAGAGCGTATCCGACAGTTCAAGGTGGAGGATCAGTTTGGAGAGATCCTTATCCCTACGGAAACGGTAACCGAGCAGGCCAAGGACGGGAAGAGCCGGGTCAAGACCAAGACCAGCTTCCCCGGCTACGTGTTCGTCGAAATGGACATGAACGAGCACGCTTGGCACATCGTCAAGGACACGCCCAAGGTCACCGGATTCATTGGCAATCAAAAGCCGCAAGAGGTGAAGCCGCCGCACATCGAAGAGGTCCGCAAGGGCATCAGCGAGGGCGCGGTCAAGCCGAAGCCCCGTCACCAGTTTCAAGAGGGTGATGAGGTTCGCGTCATCGTTGGCGCGTTCGCAAACTTCTCGGGCACGGTCCAAGAGGTCAAACCCGACAAGCAGAAGCTCAAAGTCATGGTCAGCATCTTTGGGCGCCCAACTCCTGTTGAGCTCGACTTCAGCCACGTGGAGAAGCGCTAGCTCAAGCACGGCGACTCGAACGACGCACCACACCACGGTGCTCCAGTCATCGCGCTGTCAATGACAGAGCTGACTGTGAAGTGGGAGTCCAAGAGACGCGAAAGGTTCGGATAAATGGCAGCAGGTAAGAAAAAGGTCTCAGGCTTCATCAAGCTGCAGTTGCAGGCGGGTAAGGCGAACCCGTCGCCGCCCGTCGGTCCCGCGCTCGGTCAGCACGGCGTCAACATCATGCAGTTCTGCAAGGACTTCAACGCGCGCAGCGCGAAGCTCGGCGACACCATCGTGCCCGTCGAGATCACCGTGTTCGCCGACCGCAGCTACACCTTCATCATGAAGTCGCCGCCGGCCAGCGTCCTCCTCAAGGAGGCGTGTGGGCTGCGCGCGACCGGCAAGCCCGGCAGTGGATCCAAGGAGCCCAACAAGCAGAAGGTTGGGCAGCTGACTTGGGACCAGGTCAAGCAGGTCGCCGAGACCAAGATGAAGGACATGAACGCGACGGACATCGACGCGGCTGCCCGCACCATCGCAGGCACGGCTCGCTCGATGGGCATCGACGTAGTGTGAACAGTTACTGGCGCGTCACTTGCCGTTTGAGTTCGCTCAATCGGCCTGGGGCGTAGCCCAGGAGTCGAAAGACGAAATATGCCGAAAACACCTAAAAAACGCGTAAAGGCGCTCGAGAAAGTCGATCGTCAGAAGCGCTACACCCTGAGCGAGGCAGCTCAACTCGTAAAAGAGGCTGCCTATGCGAAGTTCGACGAATCTGTCGACGTCGCCGTTCGTCTCGGGGTCAACCCCAAGCACGCCGATCAGATGGTCCGTGGTGCGCTGGTCCTGCCGCATGGCACGGGCAAGAGCATCCGGGTTCTCGTTTTCGCCAAGGGCGACAAGGAGAAAGAAGCCACTGACGCGGGCGCTGACTTTGCGGGTGCAGATGACCTCGTGGCGAAGGTGCAAGGCGGATTCATGGACTTTGATCGCGTGATTGCGACGCCCGATATGATGGGCGCGGTCGGTAAGCTCGGCCGCATCCTCGGGCCTCGTGGTCTCATGCCAAACCCGAAGGTCGGTACCGTGACCTTCGACGTCGCCAATGCAGTCAAGGAAGCCAAGGCTGGCAAGGTCGAGTACCGCGTAGATCGCGCGGGAGTCGTCCACTGCCGTATCGGCCGTGTCTCCTTTGACCAGCAGAAGCTCTCGGAAAACGCGTCCGCGCTCATCAGCGAGCTGGTCGCGAAGAAGCCCTCGACCGCCAAAGGCATCTACGTTCGTAGCATCACGCTCTCCAGCACCATGGGTCCTGGGGTGCGCGTGGATACGGCCGTCGCCCTTGGTGGCAGCGCAACGGAGGAAAGCTGATGGAACGAGCACAAAAGACGGAGCAGGTCGGAGTGATCAAGGATCGCTTCGAGCGCATGTCTTCTGCGGTCTTCCTCGACTTCTCTGGAATGAACGTGGCCGAGGTCAGCGACCTTCGCGCCAAGTTCAAGGAGAAGGGGGTGGAGTACAAGGTCTGCAAGAATACCTTGGTCCGCCTCGCGATCAGCGATCAGCCGTATGCCGACACCCTGAGCACCACGCTTCGGGGCATGACCGGCATCGCGTGGAGCTTCGAGGAGCCGAGCGCTGCTGCCCGCATCGTCAAGGATTTCCGCAAGGACAACGAGAAGCTCGTCATCAAGGCGGGGCTGCTCGATGGCCAGGTGCTGAACGACAAGGGCGTCGAGAACCAACTCGCCACCCTGCCGAACAAGGACGAGGCCCGTTCTCAACTGCTCGCGCAGATGATGGCGCCCGCTCAGTCGCTGGTTCGTCAGCTCGCAGCCCCCGGTCAGAACTTCGTGTACTTGCTGGACGCCAAGGCGCGGAAGGCCGGCTGAGATCACCAGACCTAGGGAGCTCGCCCCCTTTCGGAGGCTGGAGCCCCACCCAACCGAGTTTATCTAGAGCATTCACAACAACGTTTTTTGAAAATCTTTGCTTCCAGAGCTGTGGCCGTGCCAAAGCAGCCGCGCCTCGGAGAGCATCAGTAAGGAGCACCCAAAATGGCCGAGATCACTAAGGACCAGGTCGTCGATTACCTCTCGAACCTTCCCGTCATCCAAATCGCAGAGCTCGTGAAGGAGCTCGAGGACAAGTGGGGCGTCAGCGCCGCACCTGTCGCGGTCGCCGGTGGCGGCGGCGGTGCCGCCGTCGAGGCGAAGGAAGAGCAGACGGAGTTCGACGTCGTTCTGGCGGACGCGGGCAGCAGCAAGATCAACGTGATCAAGACTGTGCGTGAGATCACGGGCCTGGGCCTCAAGGAAGCCAAGGACCTGGTCGAGGGCGCGCCCAAGACCATCAAGGAAGCCGTCTCCAAGGAAGAGGCGGACGACCTCAAGAAGAAGCTCGAAGGCGCTGGCGCGAAGGTCGAGGTCAAGTGAGCGTCACTTGCCCTTGATTTTCACTCAGCAAGACGCGCCTCGAGGCGCGGCCCCAGAACGGGGCGAAACCAACACGCACGCGGCGGGTACTCCCGCCGCGTGGGTGCTTGGCCAGGTCGCTCCGGCGACGGCCCCGCACCAAAGCAACCCAACCACCCACGCAGGCAGGCGCTTCGGGGCTCTAGAGCCAGGTGCCGCCCAATCGCGTTCCTACGACTCCTCTCACTCGTTTCGTCACCACCTTTTTTGCGGGACGACGCTTGCCAAGCCAAGCCGTCGGTACCCGCTAGACCTGTTTGAGCAGTCGTCTCGGAGGAATTGAGAATGGCGTCAGTCGTTCAGTCGAACTTTCGGCATCGTACGAACCTTGGGAAGGTCGCGTCCATCGTCGACGTCCCCAACCTCATCGACATTCAGAAGAGCAGCTACGACAAGTTCCTGCAGTCAGACGCCAATCCCCGTGAAAGGGATTTGATCGGTCTGCAGTCTGTCTTCAGGAGTGTCTTCCCGATCAAGGACTTCGACGGGACCAGCGAGCTGGAGTTCGTCTCCTACAACCTCGAGAAGCCGAAGTACGACGTCGAGGAGTGCCGCCAACGCGGCATGACGTTCGCTGCGCCGATCAAGGTCACCACTCAGCTCATGGTGTACGACGCTCGCGAAGGTGGTGAGCGAGTCGTTCGCGACATCAAGGAGCAGGAAGTCTACTTCGGCGAAATCCCGCTGATGACGGACTCCGGCACCTTCATCATCAACGGCACCGAGCGCGTCGTCGTCAGCCAGCTGCATCGCAGCCCGGGCGTGTTCTTCGATCACGACAAGGGCAAGACCCACTCCAGTGGCAAGCTGCTCTACTCGGCCCGCGTCATCCCCTACAGCGGCTCGTGGCTCGATTTCGAGTTCGACCACAAGGACATCCTGTATGTCCGCATCGATCGTCGGCGCAAGATGCACGCGACGGTGCTGCTGCGCGCCCTGGGCTTCAACACCCAGGAGCTGTTGAACCGTTTCTACGACACGGAAACGGTCTACATGAACGGCCCGGACAAGTACGAGAAGAGCGTCAACTTCGACCTCCTCGCCGGCCAGCGCGCGACCCGCGACATCAGGATCGCCGACAAGGTCATCGTCAAGAAGAACACCAAGTTCACCCGCGCGGCGATCAAGCGCCTGCGCGAGAGTGACATCGATCGTCTGCCGATCGAGGTGACCGAGCTGATCGGTAAGGTCAGCGCGGAAGACGTGATCGACAAGGAGACCGGTGAGGTATTGCTGGAGTGCAACGAGGAGGTCACCGAGACCATCCTCGATCGCTTGCACGAGGCTGGCATCAAGGACTTCCAGGTCCTGTTCATCGACGGCTTGAACGTCGGTTCATTCCTCCGGGATACGCTCATCGCTGACAAGGTGAAGACCACCGAAGACGCGATCATGGAGATCTACCGTCGCCTGCGCCCGGGTGATCCGCCCACGCTGGAGACGGCGAAGACGCTGTTCCACAACCTGTTCTTCAACCCGGAGCGCTATGATCTCTCCGCGGTTGGACGCCTCAAGCTGAACTACAAGTTCTACAGCGGCAAGGAAGACGTGGACGTGCCGGGTCTCGAGACCACCACGTTGACCCACGACGACATCGTGGAGACCGTGCGTCACCTGATCGAGCTGAAGAACGGCCGTGGCAGCGTCGACGACATCGACCATCTGGGTAACCGCCGCGTCCGCGCTGTCGGCGAGCTGATGGAAAACCAGTACCGCATCGGTCTGGTGCGTATGGCTCGCGCGATCAAGGAGCGCATGAGCGTCTCCCAGGAGATCGACACGCTGATGCCCCACGACTTGATCAACGCCAAGCCAGTCGGCGCAGTGGTCAAGGAGTACTTCGGTTCCAGCCAGCTCTCCCAGTTCATGGACCAGACGAACCCGCTCAGCGAGGTGACCCACAAGCGTCGCCTCTCCGCGCTGGGCCCGGGTGGTCTGACCCGCGAGCGAGCCGGCTTCGAGGTGCGTGACGTTCACGCCACGCACTACGGCCGTATCTGCCCGATCGAGACGCCTGAAGGTCCGAACATCGGTCTGATCGCGTCGCTTTCGACCTTTGCCCGCGTCAACGAGTATGGCTTCGTCGAGACGCCTTACCGTACGGTAAAGGGCGGCGCCGTCACTCCCGAGGTGAAGTGGTACAGCGCGCTCCAGGAGGAAGGGAAGTACATCGCGCAGGCGAGCACTCCCATGGATCCCACGGGCGCGTTCACCGGCAGCATGGTCAGTGCTCGCTACAACGGCGACTTCCGGATGACGTCGCCCGAGCAGATCGCACTGATGGACGTCGCGCCGAACCAGATGGTGAGTGTCGCGGCGGCCCTGGTGCCCTTCCTCGAGCACGACGACGCAAACCGCGCGCTCATGGGCGCCAACATGCAGCGTCAGGCCGTGCCGCTTATCCGTACGGAAGCGCCGTTCGTCGGCACGGGTATGGAGCGCCGCGTGGCGATGGACTCCAACGTCTGTGTCGCTGCAAAGCGTGAGGGCGTCGTTGTCAGCGTCGACGCCGAGCGCATCGTGGTTCGCGCCACGGGCGGCGAAGGCGACGAGGTGCCGGACATCTACCACCTCAACAAGTACCAACGTAGCAACCAGAGCACCTGCTACACCCAGCGCCCAATCGTGCGTGCGGGTGAGACGGTGGTCGCCGGTGACGTGTTGGCGGATGGTCCCGCGTGCAACATGGGCGAGCTCGCGCTCGGTCAGAACGTGGTCGTCGCCTTCATGCCTTGGCAGGGCTACAACTTCGAGGACTCGATCCTGCTCAGCGAGCGCGTGACCAAGGAAGACGTCTACACCTCGGTTCACATCGAAGAGTTCGAGTGTATCGCTCGCGACACCAAGCTCGGCAAAGAAGAGATCACGCGCGACATCCCCAACGTGGGCGAAGAAGCGCTGAAGGATCTCGATGACGCTGGTGTGGTGCGCATCGGCGCAGAGGTGAAGCCTGGCGACATCCTGGTCGGCAAGATCACTCCGAAGGGCGAGAGCCAGCTCTCCCCCGAGGAGAAGCTCCTGCGCGCGATCTTCGGTGAGAAGGCAGGCGACGTTCGCGACAGCTCGCTCAAGGTGCCCCCGGGCGTCGGCGGCATCGTGATCGACGCGCGCATCTTCTCTCGCAAGGGTACCGACAAGGACGAGCGCGCCAAGGCTATCGAGGATCAGGAGCGCGCCAAGCTGGAGCGGACCCGCGACGAGGAAGTGAAGGTCATTCGTGACTCCTACTTCCGCAAGATGCGCGACGTCCTCGCTGGCAAGGTGACCACCGCCAAGCTGGTGGACGACTCCGGCAAGGTGCTCCTGGCCAAGGACGACAAGCTCAGCGACGAGGTGCTCGACGGCATCCCGCGCAAGTACTGGGGCGAGATTCAGCTCGAGGAGGGCAGCGACCTGATCGCTCAGCTACTCCACGACCTGGACGAGCTCGTGCGTACTCGCGAAGAGCACTTCCGCGACAAGATCGACCGCCTGAGCCGAGGGGACGAGCTGCCCCCCGGCGTGATCAAGATGGTCAAGGTCTACATCGCGATCAAGCGCAAGCTCCAGGTCGGCGACAAGATGGCCGGTCGTCACGGAAACAAGGGCGTCGTGAGCCGTATCCTCCCGGAAGAGGACATGCCTTACCTCGCCGACGGAACTCCGGTCGACATCGTGCTCAACCCCCTCGGCGTGCCAAGCCGCATGAACGTGGGACAGATCTTGGAGACGCACCTCGGTTGGGGCGCGAAGATGCTGGGCAAGAGCATCGAGCGGTTGCTCGAGCACAAGGCCACGGCAGACAAGCTTCGCACCCGGATCAAGGAGATCTACGCCACCGACGCAGAGGCGATGAAGAAGATCGTGCAGATGACGGACGACGACATCATGCACCTCTCCAGGAAGCTGCAACGCGGCGTCTTCTTCGCGACCCCTGTGTTCGACGGTGCTCATGAAGGGCAGATCAAGGGCGCGCTGAAGCTCGCCGAGGTCAACCCCTCCGGTCAGTCCATCGTGTTCGATGGTCGTACCGGCGAGCCCTTCGACGAGGATGTCACCGTCGGCGTGATGTACATGCTGAAGCTGCATCACTTGGTGGACGACAAGATCCACGCGCGTTCTATCGGGCCGTACTCCCTCGTCACTCAGCAGCCGCTGGGCGGTAAGGCGCAGTTCGGTGGTCAGCGTCTCGGTGAGATGGAAGTCTGGGCGATGGAGGCCTACGGTGCCGCCTACGCGCTCCAGGAATTCCTCACGGTAAAGAGCGATGACGTCCAGGGTCGTACTCGGATGTACGAGGCGATCGTCAAGGGTGACTACACGTTGGAGGCCGGCCTGCCGGAGAGCTTCAACGTGCTCATCAAAGAGCTTCAGTCTTTGTGTTTGAACGTGGAACTGGTCGAGACGGCTACCGCAGCCGAGGAGTGAGAGGTTAACGATGAGAGATATTTTCTCCTTCTTCGAGAAGCCCAAGGATCCCCTCTCTTTCTCGGCCATGCGAATCTCGCTGGCCAGTCCTGAGAAGATCAAGGAGTGGTCTCACGGCGAGGTAAAGAAGCCTGAGACCATCAACTACCGAACCTTCAAGCCGGAGCGCGACGGGCTCTTCTGCGCGAAGATCTTCGGGCCAGTGAAGGACTACGAGTGCATCTGCGGCAAGTACAAGCGCATGAAGCATCGTGGCATCGTGTGCGAGAAGTGCGGTGTCGAAGTCATTCAGAGCAAGGTGCGTCGTGAGCGTCTTGGCCACATCAACCTGGCCACGCCGGTCGCGCACATCTGGTTCTTGAAGAGCCTTCCCTCGCGTATCGGCAACATCCTCGACATCACGTTGAAGGATCTCGAGAAGGTCCTCTACTGCGAGGCCTACATCGTCATCGATCCGAAGGAGACCGGGCTCGCGCTAGGCGATCTGCTCACCGAGGAGAAGTACGCCCAGCTGCTCGACGAGTACGGTGACGACGCGTTCGAGGCGCAGATGGGTGGCGAGGCGGTCGTCTCGCTGCTCAAGCATGTCGAGGTGCACGACCTTGCAGAGCAGCTCCGTGCGGAAATGAAGGTCGCGACGAGCGAGGCCAAGCGAAAGAAGATCGCCAAGCGCCTCAAGGTCGTGGAGGCGTTCCGAGGCAGCGGTAACCGTCCCGAGTGGATGATGCTCAGCGTCATCCCCGTGCTCCCGCCGGATCTACGTCCTCTGGTGCCCCTCGATGGTGGTCGGTTCGCAACCAGCGATCTCAACGACCTTTACCGACGGGTGATCAACCGGAACAACCGCCTGAAGCGTCTGCTCGAGCTCAATGCGCCTGAGATCATCATCCGCAACGAGCGCCGCATGCTGCAAGAGGCGGTGGACGCGCTGTTCGACAACGGTCGTCGTGGCAAGACCATCACGGGTCCCAACAAGCGTCCCCTGAAGAGCCTGAGCGACATGCTCAAGGGCAAGCAGGGCCGCTTCCGTCAGAACCTCCTCGGCAAGCGTGTCGACTACTCGGGTCGTTCCGTCATCGTCGTCGGCCCCACGCTGAAGCTTCACCAGTGCGGGTTGCCGAAGAAGATGGCCCTCGAGCTGTTCAAGCCCTTCATCTACAACAAGCTGGAGGAGCGCGGCTACGTCAACACCATCAAGAGCGCGAAGAAGATGGTGGAGAAGGAGCGCCCGGAGGTTTGG
>JAUILJ010000235.1 GCA_030433055.1 Polyangia bacterium | reverse complement strand
GCTTGGTGTCCTGTGCCTTGTCGACGGCCACCACGAACTTCACCAGGGGTTCGTTCAGCGCCTCACCCAGAGGCGTCGCCAGAAACGCATCCTCCGGAGTCGGCTTGAGCCGCTTGTAGAGCAGCCCGCCGCCAACCAAGAGCACCAGCAGGCCCAGGCCGAGGAACAGCACGAGGCTGGGCAGCCGCGTGGAAGACTTCGGGACCTCGGCGGAGTCCTTGAGCTCATGAAAGCGATGGGCGACGGCGACGGCGTTCTTGAGATCGACGTCTTTGCCGCGGGGATGCAGTTGCAGGAACGCCGCCTGGACCACGTGCTCGGGGCTGGCCTCGAGCAAGTCGGCGCGTGCAGTGTCCAGCGCCTGCTTCATGGCTCGCCTCACCCGACCCCGAAGCAACGGGTCGAGATGGTTGACGGTGAGCTTGGAGGCGTCCGTCAGGCCGAGGTCGTCTGCGCGCACCAGCGCCATCAGGGTGTGTGACTGTAGCGTTCCCATGGTCGCGGATCCTTCGCGAGGTGTCGTGTGGCGGGAGCGCGTCGAGGCGCGCCCGCGCTGGCCTACCAATATTTCTCTGAGGAAATGTGCCCTGGCTTGCGCACGCGGTGCTTGACCAGGCCGAGGGGTTTGAGCGCCTCGTGGGTATCATCGATCATCTGGGGATTGCCGCACAAAAGTACGTGGCAGTGCTCAGGTTCGAGCTCGGCGCCAGCGAGCGCCTGCAGCCTGCCATCGGTCAGCGCCGCAGGGATCCGCCCGGCGGCTTCTCCCTCGGCTGGCGCTTCGCGGCTCAGGCAGCGCAAGTAACGGAAGTTCCCGCGCTTTGTCTCGAGCTGGCGCAGCTCGTCGGAGTAGGCGAAGTGGGCCCGCTCGCGCACTCCGTGGACCAGGAACACCCGCTCGAAGTGCTCCCACAGCTCCGCCCCGCGTAACATGGAAATGAACGGCCCCAGCCCAGTGCCGGTCGCCAGCAACCAGGCGTCCCGGGTTCGAGGCACGTATTTGAGCGTAAAGAAGCCTTGAGGCTTGGTGTCCAGCTCCAGGCTGCTGCCCACGCTCAGGTCGAAGAGGCTGGGGGTCAGCGCCCCGCCGGGGACTGCGGTGACGTAGAACTCCAGGAGCTCGCCGGGGGCCGAAGCCGCCGAATAGGAGCGGCGAACCGCTCCTTCGGGCGTGTCGACGCCAAAGTTGAAGAACTGCCCCGCCTCGAACGCCGGGCTGGCGTCCAAGCGAAACGTCGCCAGACCTGGTGCCCAGTCGTGGCGCTCAATCAACGTGACCGTGCTCATTGCACGAGGCACTTAGCGACGCGTCCGGTCGCTGGCAAGCGACCCGACAGCTACGCCCTAGTCCGACGCCTGGTCCCGCTTGAAGAAGGCGATGGCGGGTTCTGCGACCGAGCGTGAGAACAGCAGCCCGAAGTGCCCGAGGTGGGGGACCTCGATGTCTTCTCCGCCGCGACCGCTGAGGGATGAGGTGAGCTTCGGATGCACGACGTTGTCGTGGCTCGAGTAGATGCTCAGCACGGGGACACCCGCCTTGACCGTGGCCTGGTTCTTCAGGAGTTCCGATCCAGCCCTCAAATCCTTGCCCGAAGCTCCCAGGATGGGGCCGCGAAACAACACCCCTGCGTGGGGCGAGCCGATGGTCACGATGCGCCCGATCAGGTCTTGGCGGCGAGCGGCGAGGTCCATCGCCACCAGGCCGCCTAGGCTGTGGCAAACCAGGTCGACCTGAGGCGCATCCGTTTCCTGGAGGATACGTTCGCAGAAGGCCTCGAGACGCTTCGAACTCTCGCGCACCGGGGCCAGGAAGGAGTAGTTGATGCCGTAGCAGGGGCCGAGGCCAGCGTTGGCGAAGCGCCGGGCGAGCCAGATGAAATCCACACGGTTTTGACCGTAGCCGTGCACGCAGACAATCGGTCGTGGGGAGGGGGACGCCAGCGCGGGTTTGGGGCCGAGCCGGTACCCAACCAAGAAGTAGAGTGGCAACAGCGGTTGGACCCACAGCACGCAGCACCACTCGAAGAGCAGGCTGCGCGCCGCCTCGCTCCACGAGCGAGGCTCGACGTGGGGGTTCATCGCCCAGTAGCTGACGCGCAGGTAGATCAGGGCCCCGAGCGCGAAGGCTGCGTAGCCGAGGATCACCAGCACCAGCACCTGCATGGCGCCCGAGCCTGCCCTGCCTGCGGGCACCTGGGGCTGGAATTTGCGTCGGCTCAGCTTCGGAGCCGCCGCGAGGGCCCGTTTTCAGGGGATAACGTGCCGCGCTGCGGCGTGCCGAATGCTTCCGGAATGTTTCGCGGCCGACGCCCGCAAGCTCTGGTCGCTCGGTCGGCGGTCTCCGGCGCTCCATGCTCCCCGCGAGCCTCGATATTTCCACGGAGTCGCCCTCGCGCTTCCGAGCGCGACTCGCGTTGACGGCGGGGTGGCCGGTGGGCAAGCTGGCGTTTCGACTGGGGAGCGAAGGACCGCCGAGTGCTGCGGGTCCGGCGGATGCCACCCCATCGTCACTCTGACCCGACTAGTATCTTTCCCGGAGTACAGTCCCTTCGAGCCGGGTTCATGCCTAAGGAGCTTCGATGTCATCTTGGAAGAAAATGAAGAACCTGTTCTGGCAGTCGGAGGGTGGCGAAGGGCCTCCGCCAGAGGTCAACCCGGAGGAGATGACCGACGACGACTTCGCGGCGTTCCTCGAGGCCGACGAGTTTTCGGTGCCGACGGACGTCACCGCTCCGGTCGGAGTAGGCTCGGTACAGGTCACGGCGGGCGCCAACGGCGTGGAGATCGACTTCCAAGATCAGTACGACACCGCGGGGATCCCGGACACCGACGAGGTGGAGCAACTCGAGAAGTTTCTGTCGGGGCTCGATCAGTCGTTACCTCAGACCTCGCGCCTGGCGGCGGCCCAGGCGTTCCTTGGCGCCATCGGCAAGAGCAAGGACGACGTGCTGCGGGATGCCGAGCGGAAGATCCGCACGGTGCACGGCATCCTCCAGGCCAAGGAGCACGAGACCCACGGCACCACCCAGGCCATCCAGGGCGAGATCGATCAGCTGACGGCTCAGATCGAGGAGCGCAGGCAGCGCATCCAGGCGCTCCAGACGGAGCTCGAAGGTGTCCGGCACTGTTGCCGTGTGGAAGAAGGTCGCCTCCAGGCGGCGCGGGTCTTCTTTGGTCATGTGCAGCCGGCACCACCGACCCAGGGTTGATTCGAGAGGCAAACCGTTGCGTCTCCCCCCCTCCCCAAACAAGCACAATCCAACGTTTTTCGACAGCTCGCGAGCGAGCATGACTTCAGGCTCACGCCTCCAAGCGTGACGGATAGAGAAAGCTAGGAACCGATGAGTGTTGCAGGACGCTTCTGGAACTTCGTGAAGGGTCTCTTTTGGCAGGGACAACGCAGCCTCGAGCAGGCAAACCCCGAGGCCGTCTACATGATGGCCATCCAAAAGATGAAGGTGAACTACCAGGAGATGCACAAGGCGGTGGGCAAGCTCGCCGCCGAGCGCAATCGCCTGCGCGCCCTGATTCAAAACAAGACCTCCCAGCTGGCGGAGATCGAGCGCGACCTCGAAGGCGCCTTGATGGAAGCTGAAGCGGGCAACCCGGAGGCGGCGGAGCTCGGGGAGGACCTGCTCAACGAGAAGGAAGCGCTCGAGGCCGAAATCGGTACCGTGCGGGAAGAGCTGTCGCGCAGTGAGGAGATGGTCAGCGAGTACCTGAGCAAGCTCAGAGACCTCGAGAGCAAGACCAAGGCGATGGAGTCCAAGAAGGACGCCATGATCGCCAAGCTGCAGAGCGCCCAGGCGCGGAAGGCCTTCGGCGACATGATGAGCGGCATGAGCACCAGCGCCGAAGAGGCGGCGGTCGGCGACATCGACAAGTACATCGAGGGCGTCGCGGCTCAGGCGGACATCTCCGACGAGATGAGCGGGGCGACGCGGGAGTCCAAACGCAAGAAGCTGCGCGAGTCGGCCCGAACGCGGCAGAGCAAGAGCAAGTTCCAGGAGATGCTCGAGGCGCGTAAGGCTGCTGCCGGTGGCGGTGGCGCCGGCGGTGCCAAGCAGGTCGAGAAGGGCGGTATCGGCTGATGGCTGCTGGCAAACCAGGTCCCGCGCTCACCGTCGGCATTCCGCTGGTGATCCTCGCGGCAGGTGGCTACTTCGGGTACACGAAGTTCGTCAAGCCGGCCATGGACGAGAAGGAGTCCAAGGCCAAGGAAGAGAAGCTCGGCAAGTCGACGTCGCTGTCCGGCAAGCAGTACGGCACCATGATCAAGATGGCCGGCGACCCTTGGTCTGGCTACAGCACTTTCCGTAAGGAACCGCAGCTTGAGCAAGAGCTGGCCAAGAGTGACGTGGGCGTCGCCTACTTCGACGACGAGAAGTACTACGATCAGAACGAGCGCATGAAGGCGCTCGCCGCCGGGGATCTCGACGTGGTGCTCACCACCGTGGATGCGTTCCTGCAGCACGGCGCAAAGCACAAGAAAGACGGCCTCTACCCCGGCGTCATCATCTGGGGCATCGATGAGTCCAACGGCGGCGACGCCATCTTCCTGTCCAAGGACAAGAAGAGCTTCGACGACGTGAAGCCGTCGGACAAGGTCTGCTACTCCGCCGGGACACCCAGCGAACACTTGTGGGACTTCGCGAGCTTGTCCTTCACGGCGCTGGAGAACGTGAAGGCGGACGCGGGCGTGGTCGCCAAGGACTGCTGGGAGAAGCTCAAGAAGGGCGAGGTCCAGGTCGCGGTGTTGTGGCAGCCCTTCACGGCCATCGCCGAGAAGGAGGGCTACCCGAAGGTGTTCGCGACTGGTGGTCAGGCCGATGACGTGATCGTGGATGTCGCGGTCGCCAATCGCGACTACGTGATCAAGAACAAGGGCACCCTGGAGAAGCTGACGCAGGCGTACTTCAAGGTGATCGACGGCTACATCAAGGACCCGGCTGCTCACGGCAAGTTCATCACAGCGGACTGCGGTCCCGACTGTGGCGGCGATCAGGCGCTGGGCACCGCGGTGCTCAAGGGCATCGACTTCCTCGACTACCAGGAGAACATGTGCCTGTGGTGGGGGCAGTGCGGCAAGCCGGCGAAGATGATCGATCGCATCTCGCGCACCGGGCGCTTGCTGCAGGCGAAGAACAAGCTCTCTGCCGGCGACATGCCCAAGCCCGCAGACGTGCTCAACGACTCCTTCCTGCTGACCATCAAGTCCGCGATGGACATGAAGGCCAAGCTCGCCGCAGAGGTGGCGGGTAAGGACTCCAAGGAAGCCGAGGCCAAGCTCGAGGCAAAGGAGAAGGAGTACACCTACGCCGCGGAGAAGGCGAAGGACGACGCGAGCGCCGACATCGGCACCCTCAAGCTGCCGAGCATCTACTTCCAGGAAGGCAAGGCGAGCCTCGACCCCAACGGCGAGAGCGTGGTGGACGGCATCGGGGATCGGCTCAAGAGCTTCCCGGCGCTGTGCGTACGCGTCTGGGGGCACACCAACAGCGTGGGCAATGCCACCGCAAACAAGGCCCTCAGCGAGCGCCGCGCCAAGGCCATCGTCGAGTACCTGCAGCAGAAGGACTCCCACTCGTTCCCAGCTTCGCGCTTCGATGTGCGCGGCTTTGGCGCCGAGAAGCCGATCATGAAGAACGGCGTCGAGGACAAGAACGCCAGCCGCCGCACGGAGTTCAAGCTGTTCAACTGCAACTGAGCCGAGGCGCGCCAGGTCCGTCATCCGCGCTGGCGGGCTTGGCTTTTCCTCGCGCTGCAGTAGATCCTGAAACTCGTGGCTCCCGTCACTCCGCTACCGACCTGGAAGGAACGTCTCAAGGCGTGCTTTAGCTGGCGCCATCGGGCGCTCCACGTCTTCGGGGTGCCTGCGGCTGCCGGGGCGGTTACGGCCGTGGCCACGAGCGCGATGCTGACCCCAGACGCTGGCCCGGGGCTAGGCATGCTCGTCGCTGCCGTCGGCACGGCCCTCTACGGTTACTTCGTGACCTCAGGCTTCGACAAGAAGCTGAACCAGCAGCTGATCGAAGAGGCCAAGGAAGAGGACGTCCAGGAGGAGTTTCAGGAGCTCCAGAACGCCGTCTACAACGCCGAGCCCGCCCTGCGCCCGGTGCTCGAGCGCATCCTCTACTACTACAACAACATCGAGTCGGTTTATGCCGACGGCGCGAGCGACACCGTCGAGGCGGTGCTCGAGAGCTCCCGAGATGACATCAAGGGACTCCGAGATCGCGCGCTGGGTCTGGTCAATCTGCATCGCCGTCTGTCGGCGGTGATCGCTCAGAGCGACGCGGGCTACCTGAAGCAGGAGCTGAACCGCATGGAGCGAGAGCTCGCGCGCACGCCCGAGGGCCCAGTGCGAGACGCGCTCTTGGCGGCCCACGAGTCCACCGAGCGCACGATGAAGCAATGGACCGCGGCGCTGGAGAAGCAACATCAGATCCGCAGCGTGCTCACGGTGATCGAGACGAACCTTCAGGAGTTCAAGCTGGCGATGGAGCTGCGCAAGGCGGACGCCGCGATGGGAGCGAACCAGGGCCACAACGTGAACGAGCTGCAGCAGCGCTTGATCGCTGCGGGCCGCGCCTGCGATGAGCTGGTCGGGCGCACCAGCGTGATGGGTGAGCGCCGCAGTCGGCGCGTCTCGAGCTATTGAGGGAACGAGCCGCGTCCATTGGCGCGCACACAGGACATCGTCGGGGGAGCATGAGCGACAGCGAACAATACCTGCCCTGGGCCGAAGAGTTTCGCGAGGCTTACAACCGCCGTGAGTCGGCGATGTTCGTGTTGCACGACAACATCGAGGACGTCTTCCCGCTGGAGGGAGACTACGTTTCCTTGCGGAGCTACCTGGAGGCGATGCTCAAGCGGGGCAACTACATCGCGATCAACTACGATGTCTCGCGGGGGATGCGCTTCGTGGACGAGAACGACGCGAAGCAGTTCCTGCAGCTCGCCAACCAGAACCGCACGGGCAAGGAGCGGATCATCCAGAGCATCTACGATTTCCCGAGGGAGCCCACCAAGGCGATGGCCTTCATCGAGGCGTTCATCGTCGGCGTCGAGGCGAGCAAGCGCCCGGTCGCCGTGCTGCTCGAGTACGCAGAGCACGTGGCACCCAACGGCGATCCCCAGCAAATGAGCGAAGGGGACCGCATCAACGCCGTGACGCTCCAGCGCTTCGCGCGGCTGTTCTATGAGCGCCTGCAGCAACCTGACGCGCGAGACGCCGTGTGCTTCCTGATCACGCCGAACCTGCATGGCCTGCATCCGGACATCGTGCGCCAGGAGGTGGTGCACGCGATCAACGTGCCGCGCCCCGATGACGAAGCGCGCCGTCGCTACATCAAGTGGCAGCAAGCCAAGTTCGTGGTCGAGGGCAAGCCGCCGGTGACCATGGACGTCAGTGAAGAAGGCCTGGTGGAGCAGACCGCGGGGCTCACGCTGACCGGTATTCGGCACTTGTTCTGGCGCGCGATGCAGACGAAAGAGCGCAGGCTCTCCACCGCCTTCGTGATGGAGCGCAAGCGGGAGCTGATCGAGCGCGACAGCCGCGGCATGCTGGAGATCATGATGCCCAAGCACGGCATGAACGCCGTGGGCGGCAACGACGCGATCAAGGCATTCTTTTCCCGTACGGCAAAGGACCTGGCGGAGGGCATCGATGATGTCCCGGTTGGCGTCGTCTGCCCCGGGCCCAACGGCGTGGGCAAGACCTTCATCGCCAAGGCCTTCGCGCGGGACAGCGGGCTCAACTGCGTGTCGCTGAAGAACTTCCGCGGCATGTACGTCGGCCAGACCGAGAGCAACCTCGACACCATCTTCAGCATCCTGAAATCGATGACGCCGAACATCGTGATCATCGACGAAGCCGACAAGATGCTGGGCAACGAGCAGTCTTCACCAGGCAACAAGGTGGACGAGCGCGTGTTCGGCGCCTTCACCGCGTTCATGGGCGATCCGGAGTTCCGGGGGCGTATCTTCTGGCTGCTGCTCACCGCGCGTCCCTTCAACCTCGCGCCGGACACCGGGCGCCCTGGCCGCGTGGAGGAGCACGTGCCCATCCTCGCCCCGGAGACACCCGAGGAGAAGCTGGCGGTGCTGAAGGCCATCTGCCGCAGCCGCAAGATCCGCCTGGAAGAAGCCGGTGAGGAGCCCAGCGCCGAGTCTCTCGACAAGGTGTTCGAAGCGCTGGGCTTCGTCACGCCCGCGGCGCTCGAGCTGGTCTGCAATCGCGCGCGGCGGGAGGTGCGCCAAGCGGGAGGCAGCGCCGACGACCAAGGCGTGCTCCCCGTATCCATCGAAGTGTTCGAGCACCAGGCCCGCTGTTACGTTCCGGAAGGAAACCAAACGAAGCTGCTCCTGCAGACCATCGAGGCCGTGCTCTACACGAACCACCTCGAGTACCTGCCGGAGCCTTGGCGCTCTCGTCTGCGCGATGACGCCGCGGGCTTGAGCCGCGAGCGGGAAGACTTGCAGCGCCTCGTTGGCTACACCTGATGCGGCCCACCTGAGCCAGCCGGCGCCGCAGCGTTCGAGGCTGCTCGCGTGCTATACGGGTTCGGGGGTGAGGACCGCCGCCTAGAAACCTTACGGAAACACGCATGACGATTCTCAGCCGAGAGCACGCCCTGAGTCCCCAGCTGCCCGACGCCTGGGCTCCTGCCCTGGAGGCGCTGGCCAAGATACAGCAGCTCACGAAGGGCCCCGAGGAGCAGCTGCCCCAGCGCCAGACCGAAGCGCGCGCGCTCTACGCCCAGCTCCTGGAGCAAGCGTGGGCCTACCGCGAGCCGATCCCGGATTCCCTGTCCGTCGATGCGCCCAACTTTCGCCGCTGGTTCTCCGAAGCGGTGTTGCTGTGGATGCGCTACGCGGAGACCAGCTCGGCTCCGCTGGTAGATACGGCCGGCACCCGCACCCTCGCAAAGTTCCCCGTCGACTTTCCGGTCGACGCTGGCGCCCGCGCCGCGATGCGCCGCGCGGTGCAGGTGGCGTTCGGCTGGAGCGACGGGGAGATGCGAGAGCTCGAGGCGAAGGTCCTTCACCTGACGAGCAACCTCGACCTCAAGCTGCGCATCACTGCCTGCGTTGCTCAGTTCCTCGCGGAACAAGAAGGCGGTGAGCGCGATCCGCGGCTGGTGCTCATGGACGCGCTCTACGGCGAGCTGCCGTGGCGGGTCGGTGACGTGGACTGGGTGATCACCGGTACGAGTATCTTCCCCTGTGTGCCGCGCAAGAAGGACCAGCTGCTCAAGGACGACTGGGCGGAGCGCAGCGCCGAGGAGCGCTCGGCCATCGGAGCCTTCATGCAGAAGCTGCGCAAGGCCAACACGGCAAACACCCTGCGCTTTCCGGCGTTTGGCCTCGCACCGAACAGGCCCACAGAGCCACTTTGGAGCCGCTTGCTCGAAGCGGGTGGAGTGAGCGAGCAGGTGCTCATGGAGACCCTCGA
>JAUILJ010000234.1 GCA_030433055.1 Polyangia bacterium | reverse complement strand
CTACAACGACGACTTCGCGGAGGCCTACGTCACCTGGAACCGCCCGTTCCCGTCGGCGCTCGGCTACTACGAGCTGACGAACACCACGGCGACCACGGTGCCCTCGCCCTCCAACGCGAACTTCCTCGACACCGAGAGCATCACGCTGCCGCGCAGCGAGTTCCTGCAAGGGACCAACTATTTCCACCTGGCAAGTATCGACGGCAACTCCGCGGTGAGCACCGTGCAGTCGTGGTTCCAGGTGCAGATCAACACGGTGGCTCCCAACATCAGCTCGTCCAGTCACTCCAGCCAGACAGCGTGGTCCACCAACGACGACGTGTTTTACGCCTGGACCTTCCCCATCGCGGACAGCAACCTGGTCGGTGCGTACTGGGTGCGTGACGTGTATGCCGACACCGTGCCCACCAGCTCGGACAACTTCCTGCCCGTGGGAACCAAGCAGCTGATCCAGTCGAACCTGCCGGACGGCGTGCACTTCTTCCACGTCGTGAGCGTCGACACTCAGGGCTACCTGACCAAGCAGGCGGGGCACTACCAGGTGCGCATCGGCGCGAATCCGGGAGCCGGCGTGTTGCTCGGTCAAGTCGTCGACGACCAGTCGCAACCTGTCAGTGGTGCGACCGTGGACATCAACCGCGGCCTCTCGACGCAGTCCACGAACGGCACGGGCAACTACAACTTCAACGCAGCCATCGCCGGGACGGGCTGGGAAGTGCGCGTGCGCAAGGCGGGCTATCAAGACGCCGTGGCCACGGTGAACGTCAGCGACGGCGGCTCGACCACGAAGAATTTCGTGCTGGTTCCGCTGCCCTGAGCCGGCGGTTGCCCCGGGATGGCTTTCTGGCTATTCCCGGGGCCGTGATCATCAAAGTCCTCTGCGTCGCGGGCGCTCGCCCGAACTTCCCCAAGATCGCGCCGCTGATGCGTGCGTTCAACGCGCGCCCCGATCGCTTCCAGGTCAAGCTGGTCAACACCGGGCAGCACTACGACGAGAAGCTGGCGAAGGTCTTCTTCGAGGATTTGGCGATCCCCAAGCCGGACATGGATCTGGAGGTCGGCTCGGCGTCCCACGCGGTACAAACCGCGGAGATCATGAAGCGCTTCGAGACGGTGATTCAAGCCGAGGATCCCCACGTGGTGATCGTGGTGGGGGACGTGAACTCGACGGCTGGCTGCGCGCTGGTCACCGCCAAGCATTTCCTCCCGGAGGAGTTTCGGTTCCGCGGGAAAATGCGCAAGCGCCCGGTGATGGTGCACGTCGAGGCGGGGCTCCGCTCCTTCGACGACGACATGCCTGAAGAGACCAACCGCAAGGTGACGGATGTGCTGAGCGATGTGCTCTACGTCTCGGATCCTGCGGGGCTCAAGAACCTGAAGGCCGAGGGCGTCGCCGATGAGCGCGTGGAGTACGTGGGTAACGTGATGATCGACACCCTGCTCTACGCCAAGGAGAAGGCGATGCAGTCGGACATCATGCAGCGCCTCAAGCTCACGGAGCGCGGCTATGGTCTGGTCACGCTGCATCGCCCGAGCAACGTCGATGAGCCCGAGCAGCTCAAGCACCTGCTCGGTGTGCTCGACGACGTCTCTCACGACCAGCCGCTGGTGTTCCCCGTGCACCCGCGCACCCGCGCGCGCCTCAAGGACATGGGCCTCGAGCTCGACCCCGCGCGCTGGCAGCTGGTCGAGCCCCTCGGCTACATGGACTTCCTGCGCTTGATGGCGTCCGCCAAGGTGGTGCTGAGCGACTCCGGCGGGATCCAGGAGGAAACGACGGTGCTGGGCACCCCCTGCGTCACGTTGCGCGAGAACACCGAGCGCCCGTGCACCATCGAGGATGGCACCAACGTGCTCGCCGGCAGCCGTCGCGAGACGATCCTTCCCGCCTACAAAGAGGTCATGAGCCGCAAGCTCGAAGGCCGCGTGCCGAAGTACTGGGACGGCAAGACCGCCGAGCGCATCGCCGAGAGCCTGCTCAAAGCGTTTGGATGAGCTACCCTTGAGCATGCGGCTGTTCGCTGCTTGCTTACTCGTTGGCTTCTTCTTCCTTCCACTTCGCGCGCTGGCGGCCCCGAGCACCAACGTGGTCGCCGCGGGTCCACTCGATGAGCGCCCGCCGCCTGACAAGAAGGAGCCTCCTCCGTACGGAATCGGGCTCGAGCTGGGCGGCAACGCCATCGTCGGGCTCGAACTCGACGATCGGGTGCTGGCTGGCCCCGTCACGGGCTACGGCCTGGACGCGGCGTTTCGACCGCTGAAGCGCTGGTCGTTTGGCGGTTACGTGCAGTGGCTGAAGCCTTCCGTGTTCGCGGAGACTGGAGGCACGGACAAGCAGCGTGAGGCGCTCGCGGTCGGCGCGCTGGCCCGCTGGCGCGTGCTCTTCAGCGAGGCAGGGGAGCTGCTCGTGATCTTCGGCGCGGGCTACCGCCGACACGTCGAGTACAGCGGCTCCTCCGAGAGTGGCGATCGCCTGGTGGCCAACGGCATCGACTTCGTGCGCGCCGGCATCGGCTACGACTTCGCGCCCCTGTCCGCGGTGCGTGTGGGCGTGCGCTACATCTGGTCCACCGGCTGCTTCTACGATTACCACCGCGAGAACGCAGACGGCAGCCGCCTCGAGCTCGACGACACCTGCCAGAGCGTGCTGTGGAACGCGAACTGGGTTGGGGTGAGGGCAGGATTCGCGTTGTGAGGCGCGTCGATTCGTAGCGCTGTTGCGCTGTGAGCCTCAGTTCGTCTAGCGATTGATGGATGCCGCCGCGTACTCGAGTCTCGATGCTGGAGCTCTCGGAGTTGACCGAGCTGCTGGGTGTCAGCGCGAGCCAGATCCGGGCGTCGCTCAGGGGTCGCGTCCGGCCCACCCGGTACCTCGGGCGCGCGTTGTACGAAGCCGAGGCGGTGGAGGCCGCGCTGCCTCCGCGTCGCGCTGAGCGCCTGAGGCGAGCCGCCGCCGCGAAGGGCCTGACGCTGGTCCCGCCTCCGCGGACGCCGTTTGGTGTCCCCGAGCTGATCCAGCGCTGGGATGGGCCCAGGAACGAAGCGGACGGGCTCCTGCCATGGCGCGTCGGTGTGAACTCGACCCATGTTGCCTGGTGGAAATGTGCGCGGGGTGACGACCACCGCTTCCAGCGCGTGATCCACCGCTCCCGCAGGCGAGGCAGCTGGACAGGCTGTCCGTTTTGCGCCGGGCGCCTGGTCTCTACGACGAACAGCTTGTCGGCCGTCGCTCCCGAGGTCGCCGTCCAGTGGCACCCGAAGAAGAACGGCGCGCGCACACCGAAGGATATCGTCAGCGGTTCGTCGCAGCAGGTGTGGTGGAAGTGCCCCCGGGGCCGCGACCATGAGTGGCGGGCGACGGTGGCCGGACGGACCGGGCCGAAGCGCCTCGGTTGTCCGTTCTGCGCCAATCGCCGATTGAGCAAGACCAATAGCCTCGCCGCCGTTGCCCCGAGGATTGCCAGGCAGTGGCACCCGACGAAGAACGGAAAGCTGCGGCCAGCAGACTTGGTTGCTGGCAGTAACCGCTTCGTCTGGTGGCGATGCAAGAAGGGCCCGGATCACGTGTGGCGTCAAAGCCTCGCGGCGCGGATGTCCGGCCACAACTGCCCCTTCTGCGCAGGCTGGTTCGTGTCGGTGACCAACTCCTTGGCCGCGGTGTATCCAAGGGTCGCCGCAGAGTGGCACTCGACCAAGAACGGCAAGCTCACTCCAAACGACGTCGTTCCGGGATCAGCCAAGCGCGTCTGGTGGAAATGCCCGAAAGGGCACGCCTGGTGCGTAGCCGTCAACGCTCGTACCGCCCTCATGAGTTCAGGGGGGGAGGCGCGCGGTTGTCCCGTTTGCGCCAACCGCAAGGCGACGTCCAGCAACAGCCTCGCGGCGACGCACCCAGCACTCAGCAAGCAATGGTGCCGATCGCAAAACGGGAAGCTCACGCCTCACGACGTCGTGCGCGGCTCGCGACGTCGAGTCTGGTGGCAGTGCGACCAAGGCCACCGCTGGCAAGCTAGCGTGACTGCGCGCGCCAATCGCAACACCGGCTGCCCCTACTGCGCCGGCCGGCGTCTTGCTCCTGAGAACTCCCTTGCCACGCGGTGTCCCGCGCTGGCGAGGCAGTGGCACCCCAAGAAGAACGCGAGCCTGCGCCCGAGCGACGTCGGGGAGATGAGCGGCAAGCAAATCTGGTGGCAGTGCCCCAACGTCAAGCGTCACGTTTGGCAAGCTGGCGTTGGCCAACGTCGCCGGAACAGGCGCCCACTGGAGTGCCCGTTCTGCGCTGGGTACCGCAAGCTTCGCGCTCGACCCAAACCTGAGCAGAGCGCCACGGAGCGAATCCGCGAGGTCCTTGCAGACAATCGGCGTCAGCGCAACTGGACGCTGCAACGATTCTGCGACGAGCTCCCTGACCTACCTCGTGCGACGGTGATCGCCGCCGTGGGCCGCCTGATGCGAGTCCACGGCGAGCTCGAGCTAGTTGCACCCGGTCGCTACCGAAGACTGCGACAACAGACCGCGCGGAGCGCAGCTGTTTCACGCAAGTGACGATTGCAGCCTTGAACACCCATTGGCTGGCAATTTTCAAAGTTGAAACGCCGGCCGGTGCAAGTGCGCGGATCCGTTGGCTCGTGCGTGATGTGCTGCGCGCGACTCTTGCCAGCCCTGGCAGTTCGTTGCCGCACGGTCGTCACTCAGGGGCAAAAGCGAACCGTTCGGGGCGAATCCATCTTGCCACGTGAGCTTCGCTTCGATACACATCCGTAGGCGCGGTCCCTTGCTTGGGTATTTCCGTGCGAAAATTTGTTGACCCCTCGCGAGGTCGCTCAAGCGGCCGCTGGGGAGACGTTTGTCTACACCCTGTGCGGCCGCACGGCCCAGCCAGCGCCGCGCGGTCCCCGCGCAACTTTTCACGCAACTACCCAAGCTTTCGGCCGAAAACACGGTCTGCTTGCCTCCCCATGTACTCCCGCCTAGCGGGTTCCCCATGACCAACTCCCGTAAGACCCAGCTCCTCAACGCTTCCCTCGCCAGCCTCGGTGTTTCACTGATGTTACTATCGGCGCCAGGCTGCGGTTCGGAAGATCCAGTGCCTGCCGCGGAGGTGACGTGCACGCCGGGCAAGCAGGAGCCCTGCACCTGCAGCGATGGCCGCAGCGGGAACCAGACCTGTGACGGAGCAGGGCGGTCGTTCTCGGCGTGTGAGTGCGGTGGTGCGGGTGGCAGCGGGGGAACCGCCGGTGGAGGCGGAACTGGCGCTAGTGGTGGCTCTGCGGGTGCTGGTGGTGTGGGGGGTAGTGCTGGAGCAAGCGGCGGTTCAGGCGCTAGCGGCACGAGTGGTGGGGCTGCCGGGAGCGGCGCAGGGGGCAGCTCCGGGAGCGGCGGCACTTCCACTGCCGGAGCCGGTGGTGCGAACTGCCCGGACAACTTGGTTGCAGACTGCAGTGGAGAGTGTCTGGAGCCAGACGCCAAATGCCCCGTTGGGTGTTCGCAGCCGTCGTCTATATCCGTCTCTGGGGATCTCCCGTTGCTGGTGCGCCTGCCCGCACCAAGCGACCCGAGTGATTGCTGCGCGCCGATCAAGCAGATCGTTGGAGTTCGCTACACCGACTTGGGGAGTGTGCGCTTCAGCGTGAGCCCGCCATGGCGCATCATTGGTTACGAAGACGGTGGGGTCACCAACGGGCAGTACTGTGCACACAACTCGCTGCAGTGTGTGGTCCGCAACCCGCTTGCCAACACTGCCATCGTCTTCACTGACGACCCAAACGCGCCAGTCGCGGACGTCCTCCTGGAGGCAGCCAGTAGCTGCCCATGAAAGCACGGAGCAAGGTAATGCTACGAACCCGAAGTCAGCTGACGAATTGCGCTCTCATTCTTGCCGCCGCTACGGTGGGGTGCGGAGGCGACCATCGATCGCCCGCATCCGAGTCGGCGCCAAGCAACCCGATCGTTTCATCGTCGTACGCGATCGACGCGCTTGTGGGCGGCCAGCGGCTTCGCTTCCTACCCGTCGACGCAGGCGATGAACCTCAAGCACCCGGAACTCACACAATGAGCATTTCGGTTCCTAGCGATGACGGTACGCTGGAGGTGGTTCCTGACGACGTCAACGGCCTAGCACTGACGGGCTACTATCTGACCTTGCTTGCTGCTGGGGAATGTGGAGTCTACCGAGAGGATGGTGGGGGTAACCCACAGTTTCCCGATGCTGGCGAGCCTGTCCTGACCCCTTGGGCTCCCGACGCATGGTATCTATTCGGCGGAAAGCTCGATCAGCTTTCAGGAGCTACGAAATTCCAGTCCTGCGATGACGTTCTCTATCACGAGGAGGTCTTGCTTTGCACCGCGTCGAAGCTGGAGGAGATCGCTTCAGCGGTGAAACCGGTGGTCTGGGACCGGGTCGATCGGCGACCCCAGATCCCTACGGTTCCAGATATACTGAAACAGAACTCAGTTATCATTCCTCCGCAAAGCCAGAAAAATCGCTTCATTGTCAGAGATGCTGCGCTGAACGTCCTGGCCCACCTGGGTCGTCTCGACCTCGAGAAGCCGTCAGCTATCACGGAAACGACCTGCGCCCAAGCGTACGCTTCTGCCGCATCCAACCCTGCTGCGGCGAGTCCGGTAGATTTGTTCGGAGCGACCGGAACGACAGGGAATCAACGCGCACCGTACTTCCTGCCCTATGATACGACCGCTCCCGGAACCGACATAGAGAAGGGGACCTTCTGGAGTCCGATCATCGACTCGTCCGTGATTCCGGTCATGGCCGGCAAGCGCCTGGAGCACCAAGCGAAGGTCTTGAGGGAAGCCGGTGTCCTCCTAAAGCGGCTGATTAAGGACTCGGTGTATGCCGATGCGGCAGGCGCGACTGAACTCCGCGGCAACGCCGCCGATCCAAAGCTAGGAGGTGAGCTGTACTGGGGTGCGAAGACACCTGACGGTAAGCTCAAGCCATACAACTCCATGACCCACGTCGCTCGAACGTTGTTCGGTCGGCTCGAGGCCATCAGCGCTCCGGGGCAACCGCCCCTCGCCCCAATTCCCAGCGGCAACGCGCCATACCCCGATCTCGATCCCCGGTGTTCGACATACGGGAAAGACGACTTGCTCACTGGTAGCACGCTCCTGGGCCTCGATCCCGCCGTTGGCGTCGATTGGAAGGCGCGCTGGGAAGACGCACCCATGGACTCGCCAGAGAAGCTGCGAGCCTCGCGCCTAATGGACTCGATGGGCATCGTTCTGCCCGATGACGTGGTCCGCCAGGACGACCTCACTGCGGTCCGCGCCGCGATCACGGAACAGGCACAGCTCCAGGCAGCGCGTGTGACTGGCGTGACCAGCACGGCTGCTCCTGAGTTCGCCGCCTTCCAGGCGTCGACCACCGGTCAAATCGTCGCCGATCAGATCGGCAGCCTGAGAGACGCGGACCTGCGGTTCGGGCTTGACCGATCGCGGGGTGCTTTCGAGCAACTCACGGGAACGAGGGCAACCAGCTCCGTCACTCTGACCGCAGGCCTCCCCGCAAATACCTCGGTGTCAGGTTCCCTTGCGTCGCTCGGAGTGGTTGTGAACAACGGCTTGCCTCGTGCGGACGCGACCACGGATATCATGTCCCGCCTTGCCGGCGCCCAGGCGGCTTCGCAGTGTCAGGAATGGGGGCTGTTGCCGACCGGTAGCCCGCCAAGCGCCGAGTCCCAGAAGGTCGCCGCGTTCCAGAGCTCGTTCATGCTTGGAGATGTCTTCAGGCAACGCCTGAGTTCGATGCGAGACCTGGTAACCATCGAAGGCATCGAATCGGTCACGAAGGCCGGCAAGTTGGCGGGCATCGGCGCCGCCGAGATGCGTACGTGGGTCGGCCCCGGTAGAATCTACACCGGTCGAGTCGCGAGTACGGAAGGTCCAGACTCACAGAGCTTCCTCCTGACTGGCTTTCTTCCCAAAGACTTTGGTGTGAAGACCGCCGGGGAGATCGAGGGTCGCCTGGCCTTCGTCTACGGCGAACCCTGGGTGGCGGACTGTGCCGCGGGGATTCGGGCGAACTGTCCTGACGACTTCGTAGCGAACTACGTCGCGAGTTCGGTGACCTTCACCAACTTGGACAATGATCCAAACCTAACCGGTTCTGACGGCCGGGCTCTTTCTGTGTCGGTTCCGATTGGTGGGTTCTTCAACCCTCAGTTCGACTACTCGCCGGTACCCAGTGGGTCAGCGGCGAACAAGTTCATCTACGTGGTCGCGACCAGCGGTCCCAACGGTGTCGGCAGCGTGCTCGCGGCCTTCAAGCCCCAGGCTGTGGATGTGATCTCCTCCGAGATTGTTAGCGCGCTGCAGCGCAAGCTCTCCAACGAATTGCTGGGTGTCAACGAGTCTTTCGCCAAGGACTTCAAGCGCTTCTCGCATCTCCTCACTATCTCGCCGAACTACTGCGTCGAAGATGTCCCTCATGACTTCTTCGTGCCGCTGGAGAACGAACTAACCAGTGATTCAGACCAGTTCGAGGACAGCTGGAAGCACTACTTGGATCTAGCTGAGCTCGCTGCGCGCGAAGCGGACGCCCTGGGTCTCGAGCTAGTCAACCGGAAGCTCGACGCTGACAAGCAGAAGCAGGCGGCGCGCGAGTCGATTGGCAAGTTGTGTGGAAGCTATGCGGCCATCGACCAAGTGGGCCTCTCCGACACCGAGAAGGGTACGCTGAGGCCGCCCGATGATGACTCGAATCTAGAGAGTTGTTTCGACGAGCCGTCCGTCGACGTTGTGTTCTTGACGAATGACCCTTTCGAAGGGAACGAAAACGATACCCTGGTTACTGCGGAGCTCAAGGACCTACTTGGGTGTGGAGGCCCTGCGCCGCAGTCCGAACTGTGCAGCGAGCCAAAGCTCAGTCACGCCGGCCTCAATCAGGGGATCTGGATCGACCCACGAAAGCTCGCGGAGGAAGTTGGGCCGAAGGACTACGATTGCAGTGGTGCGTTCGAATTGGTTGACGCTGCGATGGTCCATAAGCTGTCCCCTGCCAAGGTGAACCAAGTAGCGAGCTCTGAGTGGGCTAGCCCGGCAAAGCTTGCCGCGCTCCTCTCGATCACTCAGCTGAGGACCGAGCCCTTCGTGGCACCCACTTGGACCCTCATGGTCGGAGGAACGTCCGCGCTAGAGTGCACGTCGGTGCCCTGCACACCGGGTGAAGACTCGGCCGACGAACTGTATCCGTTCGACCCAGACCCCACGGAGCGAATCAAGACGCGGATGAACCTCGAGGGAGACCTGTGGGGAATCGCAGCCATGGCTGGTGTGCTCCCTGAGGGCGTTTTCAATATGCCTATACCTGCTATCAACTTCTCAGAGGTTGGTATTGGACTGGATGGTATCCCGGGGAATGCGGACGATGACGAAATCCCATTTATCGCGGTCTATGGTGCTGGTCTCTTCGCGGGTGACGACCTGTGGGACCCCGCGCAGGGAGG
>JAUILJ010000233.1 GCA_030433055.1 Polyangia bacterium | reverse complement strand
CGCCGGCAGCGCGGGCACTGGTGGCGCGGCGGGCACCGGCGGCGTGGGCGGCGCCGCGGGCACCGGCGGGGCGCCGGAGTGCAGCGCGGCCGAGAAAGACTGCGATGGGCTCACGCCCCGGGAATGCAGCAACGGACAGTGGGCGCCCAGCGGGCCTGCCTGTGACTACGCCTGCAAGGACGGCGCCTGCTACGGAGAGTGCGCTGATGGGGCGACCGAGTGCGTCAGCAAGAAGTTCCGCACCTGCGGCACGGACTACACCTGGCAAGAGACCGACTGCCCGCTCGTCTGCGACTCGACGCTGGGCTGCGTGGGCTCCTGCCTCCCGGATACGTACCAGTGCAATGGCGCGACGGTGCTGGAGAAGTGCAGCGCCCAGGGCCAGTTTCAGACCGACCAGGTCTGCACCCACGAGTGTGCCGTCGTTGGCGGGACCGCGAAGTGCGTGGACTGCACGAACGGCGACTCGCTGTGCCCCAGCGGGTGCACGTACTCGAACGACACCGATTGCCCGAAGGGGAACGGTGAAACCTGTGGTGGTAACGGAGAGTGCGGCAGTGGCTTCTGTGTGGACGGTGTGTGCTGCAACACCAGCTGCACCGGCTCATGCATGCAGTGCAACCTGGGTGGTAAGGTCGGCACCTGCTCAAGCATCAGCTTCACCAATGACGTCGACAACTGTGGCAGCTGCGGCGCAGCTTGCTCCGGCAACCACATCACCCGGAGCTGCGTCGGCGGACAGTGCGTGGGTGGCTGCGACACCGGCTATCTAGACTGCGACACCAACAAGCGCACCAACGGCTGCGAAGTCAACATTCAGGCCGACGCGGACAACTGCGGTAGCTGCAACGCCAGCTGCTCCGGCAATCACATCAGCCGCGTGTGCTCCAGTGGTGAGTGCGTTGGCACCTGCAGCAGTGGCTACCTCGACTGCAACAGCAACAAGCGCACCGACGGCTGCGAAGTCAACAAGAACACCGACCCCAACCACTGCAACACCTGCAGCCAGGTCTGCCAGTACGGCGTCTGCCAGAGCGCGACGTGTGCGTTTACTAAGTACGGGCGCACCGGCGTGCCGTCTGCGGATACGCAACTTGGTGCCAACTATCTCTACCTGTCGCACATCCAAATCGGGGGCAGCGGGGGGAACCTGGCTGCGCTTGGGATCGTCCTCACAGTGGCGGGTGGTGAGACGGGCCACGTCCGACTCGGCCTGTACACAGACTCGGGTGGTGCTCCCAATATCCTGGTTGCGCAGACAGCCCCGCTGAACAAAGTAGACGGTGAAACGGAAGGGCTGGTGTCTCCCGTGTCCGTTTCCGCGGGGGATTACTGGGTCGCCATGGTCGCCGACAACACGTTTAGACCTGGTATTCAATCAGTGACGGAGTTTTGGCAGTACAAGGCCTTCTCCTATGGCCAGTTGCCGAACACGGTACCTGCGGGATTGATGCCGGTGTCCCAAGGAAGAGCCTACGTCTACGCGGTGGTAACTCCGTGAGACGACTCATCACTCAACTCGAAGGAACAACATGACCTGCCCCGATATCTACTTAGGCCCCGATCGCGCGAACGCTCCTCCAACTCCTTTCTGGACCAATCCTGCGATCATTCCACCTACGACATCTCTCACCGAGGGCCTACCTTATGTGATCCAGGTAGTGGCCAGGAACCACGGGACCGACGATTCTCCAGAAACGCACCTAGAACTGTATTGGTCTGACCCTACGACCGGTTTCATGGCTGTTGCCGCAAGGAAAATTGGGGAGGTGAACCTCGTCGTGCCCGGCGGGATTTCGATACCCCCTACGGATGGTCAGATCGCTCAGAACTTCAGTTGGACTCCGGACAGCACGGCTACTGGAACGAACGGCGGGCACGTCTGCTTGCTCGCGCGCATGGAGAACATCAGCGCACCTTCGAATCCTAGTTGCTCGCAGCAGTTCTACGGCCCGGACCCCACCGTCGACCCACTCTCAGCGATCCGCAACGTGCACGTTTATGCTCCGCCACCGCCTCCGCCCGCACCGGATGGTGGTGGGGACGGAGGCGGCTTCAAGAAGTTCATGGCGTTCGCGTTCGCCGCGACCAACACGCTTCATGGCACCGCGAAGACGCGGCTCACCGTGCGCCACCTGAATCCCGAGAAGGACGAGAAGAACCTGCGCTGGCTCGCCGCGGACCCAGCGATTCATCGCGGCCTGGGCGGGCGGTGCCTCAAGTTTGCGGAGCCCAAGACAGTGCTTGTTGGTGAGGGACGTGAACGCATCATCGTGCCTCGCCGAGTGTGGGACGCACGCGGCAAGGACAAGCGGTTGATCGAGATGTCTCCCGACAAGTACCGCCTCAGCCACCTGGGGCCGCTCTCGACCAACTACATCGAGCACCTGCTGGCGCCACGCACCAAGCCAGAAGACGCTGGAAAGCCGATGGACGTCGAGTTGCTGCCTGGCGAGATGCGGCACACGATGGTGCTCGTCGAGCCTGCAGAGAAAGATGGAGTCGCCCACGTCATCGAGGTGGAGCACACCGGCCCCAAGGGCGAGCCGATTGGCGGGCTGACGCTGGTCTTCGTGCCGCCGTGCGGCTGGTTCGAGCGCAAGTAGCGAGAATCGATGGCGACCGGACGCGACCGTCCGGTCGCGCTGTGCTACGAGCCTCCCGGTGCGAAACGCAATCACGCTTCTGATCGCCGTTGCCTGTTCGCTCGGATGCGCGCAGGTTCTAGGCCTCGATGAATTTGACCCGGCCATCGCAGACGCCGGTTCGGGGGCGAGCGGCTCTGGTGGTCAAGGCGCGGAGGGCGCTGCCGGGGGGCAGCCGGGACGAGTGGATCGAGTGCGGGAGGGACCGGTGCGACCGGTGGAGTAGCGGGTGCCGGTCCGCAGTGTAGTAGTGGTGAGCGGGATTGTCTGGGACTCGTCGCCCGACGCTGTAGTGGCGACACATGGGTTCCGCAGCAGTCTTGTCCATACGCGTGCGATAAAGGCTTGTGCTACGGCGAGTGTTCTCAGGGCGAAAACGAATGCATCGCAAATCAGTACAAGTACTGTGACAAACAGTATGAGTGGCAAACGAAGGTCTGTAACACGTGTGATACCAATCTCGGTTGCTTCTCGGAATGCCCAGATATTTTTCTGGGCCCCAACAACTGGAATGGTGCAACCTCGTTTGACTCTTTGAACAATCCGGCGATTGTTCTGGCGTCCACGAGCTTCACAGAGGCTAGCCCTGTGCAGATCTCCGTGGAGCTTCAGAACCGTGGAAATCGCGTTTCGACCGAAGAGACGACGTTTCTCGAGTTGTATTGGTCCGTTCCAACAACTGGATTTATGGCAACTAGCGCTGGCTTCATTGGACAGACGAACGTCGCCGTTCCTGCATCGATCTCTGTTCCGCCATCGCCGCACCATGGGAGCGCGATTACTCCATTCTACTGGACGCCGGATATCGGAATGGGTGGTCAGTACGATGGCAACTACACCTTGCTTGCGCGGGTCTCCCACATTCAAGCGTTGCCAGATCAATGCCCCCAGCAAACCTTTGATACTGCAGATCCTCAACACGACGAGCGGACCGCGCTTAGAAACGTCCACATCGTGTCGGAGACGCAGGCGAAGCGACTTGGTGACGACTCCGACGGCATGGCGTTCGCGTTTGCGGCCGCAAACAATCAAGGCGCCGGAGGTTACACGGTGTTGGCAGCGCGGGCATTGACTGCTCCCGAATCTGTTCCGCGAGGCATTGGCTCTGCGCGCTTCGTCATCCCCTCGAGTATCACTCTGCACCGCGGGCACGAAAGCGTGGTGGTTCCGGACGCGAGCCTACTTGGAAGGGAGCGCTGCGAGCGGTCGCCCGGGCGGGTACCGATGCTTCACGACATGGGACAGGTCTCCGTGCCGGGGGTCGAAGGGTCGGATGCTAAAAAAGCGCCGGGCAACGTACTCAAGCTATGGCTTGGTGCGCGGGAGATGTCGCGAACAGTGTTGAAGGTGGCGCCGCGACCGACGGCGGGAACGGCCTTTGCGATCAAAGTCGAACATCGGACGCGCGACGGCGAGATGATCGGTTCACTCATTGTCTTCTTCACAGGAGACTAGAGTGAGCGAAGCGGACTTTGAGGGGCGATGGGCACCCGCTGCGGCGCGGTCGGGCGCAGAGTGCTGCGTGAATCCTAACCCCCAAACCCTGCAGAGCCGGTGGGTATGCTCCCCGCGGCTGCTCGGGTGCCTCGAGCGGGGTGGTTTCCCGGCGGTAAAAACCGTGGCGCGATGGCGCTCTCGCGTTGGGGTGCTGGGGCACTTCTGTTAGGGTCCGGTCCAGGCTAGTGGCAGGTGGCGGCGTTCGGTTCGCGCGCTGCGCCAGTTGCGGAGTGGTTTGGAGCCCTGGTTCGACCGGGGGTAGGGGAGAGAGAGCATGTCGGTTGCAAAGCTGAACGCGCGTCGGAAGGAAGCGGGCTTGCCGCTGATCCGCTTTGGGCTCAGGCGCCTGTCCGATGAGGACATTCAGGATCTGCGGGACGCCTATGCGGCGGCCTACGAGATCAGTGAGATCGCGATCGGCGACGGGCGGGGCTACACGGCGATCGCGCGCGGGCACGGCTACGACCAGGACCTGTGCCACGCGGACGATCGCGTCTTCTTGACGTGGCACCGCGCGTACATCTACGTGATGGAGCGCACGCTCAATTCCGCGCTGAAATGGAAGCGCGGGGACGACAAGCTGGAGCTGACGCTGCCGTTCTGGGACTGGACGCTGTTCGACGCCAGCACGGACGCACCCAACGGCTTACCGAAGGTGTTGAACGACGCGACGTACACCGATGCTCAGGGCACGCAGGTGCCCAACCCGCTGAACGCGGCGAAGAGCATGTATCGCGTGGTGAGTCAGGGCCTCCAGGGGCAGCAGCAGTTCACGCAGCGCTTCGCGGACAACTTCCGTGGCACCATCGACCAGCTGAAGGACGACGTGGAGCGCTACCTGTCGAATCCCGACTTCGCGCGCTTCTCTTCGGACCTGAACTTCGGCGCTCACGGCACGGTGCACGTGCGTGTGGGAGGCGCTGGAGCGGCTTCTCCCTTGCCGGGCAACGCGGGCGACATGTCATCGGTCGTGTCTGCGGCGTACGACCCCATCTTCTGGTTGCACCACTCTCAGGTCGACAAAATCTGGTTCGACTGGCAGCAGACACACCCGAACTCCACGGTGCCGCAGCACGTGCTCGACACGGTGGTCTACAACGGCTTCCGCGGGAGCCAGGTGATCGATGCCGAGCGCGATCTCCGCTACATCTACTCCGACGAAGAGGTGCCAGCTGCGGAGGAAGTGGGCGGCACCGTGCCGGTCGCTGCGGACATCTCTGGAGGTGACGCGGACGAGGAGCCGGACACCGAGGTGACGCCGGACGCCAGCGCTCAGCCCGATCCCGGAGGAAGCGATAGCGGTACGCCATCGGCGCCCAGTGGTGGCGCGGCTGGAGGTGGTGCGCCCAGTGGTGGCGCGGCGGGAGGTGGATCCGCGCTCTATCCGGTGCTCGATATCGGGGAGCTGATAGGCGGCTTCAGGCGCGCTCAGCTCGACTTCCACCAGCTGCGGCCGCCGAAGCGCTCCTACGAGATCCGCGTGTTCATCAACAAGCCGGACGCTACCGAGGAGACGCCGTGCTCCGATCCAGCCTACGGTGGTCGCTTGATGCTGTTCGGGCACGGCAACTGCCACGGCGCCAAGGGGCACTGCAACCCCAAGCTCGCCGAGCGGGACGACTACGACCTGCGAGCGGACCACCCGCTGCGCTTCGAGCACACCAAGTATGTGATCGACGTCACCCGGGGCCTGCGTCGCGAGCTGCTCAACGCGAGCCTGCCGCACCCCGTGAGGATCACGCTGATCACCATCGACGCTGAAGGTAAGGCCGTCCCGCAGAATTCCGTGCGGTACCTCGGCGTGTCGCTCTCCACTCGGTAAGCCGATGACCGCGCTGAGCGTCCGCGGGCACGCCCCGGGGAGCAGCCGCTGGTTGCTCCTCGCGATGACGGGAGGAGCCGCGCTGCAGGTGGCGATCTTGCTGCAGCGTGGGGCGGCGTTGCCCGAGGCGCTGTGGCTCAGCGCCCTCCTCGCGCTGACCATGATTGCCGCGTGGCATTTTCGCTCGGTCTGGCTGCGGGTGGTGGGTGTCACCGGCGCGATCGGTGGCGCCGGGATGCTGGTGGGGCTGGTGCTCGACGTGCGCGGCGGGGCGCTGCAGCCCAGCTGTCACGCGCTGACGCTGGCGGAGCCGCTCAACGTCGTGAGCTGGATGAACGGCCTGATGTGGCTCACGTGTGTCCCAGCGTGTGTCTGGTCGTGTCGATCGTGTGGTCGCCAGGGTGGTGGCGTCGTGCGACACGGGCTGTGCGCCGCCATGATGTTCGGGGGCATGGTGCTCGGGGGTCGATGGCTGACCCCGCTCCTGGGTGATAAGCTGAGCTGGCTCGGTGCCAATCACGTCGCGATGCTGCTCGGAATGATGGCAGGCGCGGCGATTGCACACCTGCCGTTCAGAGCGTTGTGGGGTCGTGTGATCATTCGCGTGCCAATGCCAAGTGAGGTTCCGGAAGGGGGCGCGGATTTGCGTCTTGGGTTTCAACGTATTCCGCCGCGCAGCTGCATCCTGCAGCCAGCCGTCAAGGACGCGCACGGCGCCGTGTTGGCCAAGCTGCGGGAGCTGACGCTCTACGGCAGAGGTGAAGGATCCAACGCGCAGGAGCGGGCCTATGTGAGCGTGCCGCTAGATGCGTCAGCCCTGGCGCGTCTCACCCCCAACCCTGCCAGCATCGAGTTACGGGTGCTGGAGCTCGACGGCAGCCCGGTGAGCGAGGCTGGCTTCCTGGACCTGGTCGAGCACGAGCTAGTGCCACGGGGCTGAGGGCGCGCGGCGTAAAGAAAGTGCGCGGAATTGTCCGCGGCGGGAGATCGCGACGGGTCTCCGCACGTAAAAGGCTCTGATATGCGCCTGATTCACGTCGTGGGACTGTCGTTCGTGGGCATGTTTTGCAGCAGCGCGGGGGTGTGGGCCTTGACCCCCGCCGACGTTCCGGGCGCCGAAGCGGCCGACGTTCCCCTCGCCGTGTCGGCGCCGGAGGCGGAGCTTCAAGCCGTCAACGTGGTGGCCAAGCCCGGCACGTTGAGCTTCGAGGCTCGGCTCGGACACCAGGAGCTGCCGTCGGGCGTCGCGAACCGCTCGTTCGTTCAGGTGGAGGTCACGGCGCCAGACACCGCTCCTGGGGTCGCCAAGCAGGCGCTCAACATCGCGATCGCCATCGACCGCAGCGGCTCCATGAAGGGCGTGCGCCTGACGAACGCGCTGAACGCAGCGCGGGCCATGGTGCAGCGCTTGCGGGATGGCGACGTGGTGAGCCTGGTCAGCTACAACACCAAGAGCGAGATCCTCGCGGATAGCGTCACCATCGACCAGGCGAGTCGGCAGCGGGTGGTTCAAGCCATCGATGGCATCACGGCTCAGGGCGACACGTGCATCTCCTGCGGCCTCGAGGAGTCGATGAGCCTGTTGCAGAAGCGCACCAACATGGTGGACCGTATCCTGCTGCTGTCCGACGGCGAACCGACCAGCGGCTTGCGCAGCGTGGCGGACTTTCGCCAGCTCGAGGAGCGCAGCGCGCGGATGAACTGCGCCATCAGCTCCATCGGCATCGACGTCGACTACAACGAGAAGCTGTTGCTCTCGCTGGCCAGCACGACCAACGGGCGGCATCACTTCGCTGAGCAGGCGAAGGACCTCGGGAGGGTGTTCGACGACGAGCTCGCCTCACTGCAGAGCACCGTGGCGGACTCCACCGAGGTGGAGCTGGTGCTCGCTCCGGGCGTGCGCCTGCAGAAGGTGTACGACCGCGCCTTCCGGCAAGAAGGCGATCGCATCTTTGTTTCCCTGGGGAGTTTTGCGACCAAGGAGGTGAAGACGGTGCTCGCGGAGGTCGAAGTGCCTGCCGGCGCAGACGGCGCGCGCCCCGTGGCCCAGGTGAGCCTGGGCTACACCGACCTGATGCGGGGTGGCGCCGCGAAGGCGCAGGCGGCGCTGAGCACCGTGCTCACCGCGGGCGTCACTCCCAAGCTCGATCCGGTGGTCGAGGCTCGGCTCGCTCGCACCGGCACCGCCGACAGCCTGGACCACGCCAACACGTTGTTCGGTCAGGGGGACGTCGCGGGAGCTCAGCGTGAGCTGCGGCGACGCATCGACGCCGTGAAGGAACGCTCGAAGGCGCCTGCTCCCAAGCGGGTGAAGGAAGACTGGGACCGCCAGCTGAGCGATCTCAAGGCGACCAAGACCGAGTTCGACGACGCCGCGGTCGAAGCGCCCATGCCCGCCGCGGCGGCGAAGAGCCGTGACGGGAAGGCCAGCCAGAAGAAGGCCGGCGGCCGCGTAATCAGCGGCCGACTCTAGCGTTTCACAATGCGACAGCGGCGTCGCCTGGCCTGCTGTGCCGAGGCAGCTAGCCTGTGCTCACGAGTCAGGCTACAAAGCCCGCCATGCGGGGTTTGAGGGGCTCTCCTAGGGAGGCGCCCATGGTTCCGCACGTAAGTGAGGATTGCATGGGTCTGCGGGTTTTTTCTCGGGCGTTGGTATTTGGGGGGGTGAGTCGTGGCGTTTTGGCGCTGGGGCTCGCTGCGGGTGCCGTGGGCTGCCAGGCCAGCGCGTCCGGGAGCTTCAACGTCGATAGCTCGGCGGACGCCAAGGCCAACGCGGACGCTGACGCGTCGCTGGATGCCGAGCTCAAGAGTGAACAGTCCCAGGGTGACGCCAAGCCCGTGGCGATTGACGCGACGGCCGTTTCGCGTTTCCGCAAGGTTGGTGGGAAGCTGAACTACAGCGGCAACATCGAGTTCGAGTACAACAAGGCGGGGCTACGCAGTGACGCGGAGACCCAGGGCACACTGAAGGAGCTGGTCGACTACCTCACCAAGTATCCGGACGTGAAGCTGGAGATCGAGGGCCACACCGACTCCCGAGGCAGCGATCGCTACAACAAGGATCTCTCGGACCGCCGCGCGGCCAGCCTGCGCAAGTGGTTGATCAAGAGCGGCATCGCCGAAGACCGGCTGACCAGCGTGGGCTACGGCGAGAGCAAGCCTCAGGTGGAGGAGCCTGAGGCCTGCCACAACAAGACCCCTGAGGACACCAGCGCTTGTGAGGAGCCCTGGCAACGCAACCGCCGCGTGGTCTTCGCCATCACCGCCGGCGCGGAGACGATCCCCGAGGAACCGGTGGAGGCCGCGAAGCCCGAGCCCGCTCCAGAGCCTGAGCCCGAGCCGGTCGCGCCAGCGCCCGAGCCGAAGCCTCAGTGCCCCACGAACCTGGTGGGCTTCCACGTCAACGCCCTGGGGCCGAACTCCTTCGTTGGCGCTGAAGTCGCGTGGCAGCCGCTGTGCTGGCTCGAGATCTCCGGTGGGCTCTACTACGGCTTTGCCAAG
>JAUILJ010000232.1 GCA_030433055.1 Polyangia bacterium | reverse complement strand
GGCCGCGCAGCGAGACTCCAGTCACCTCAAGCCTCTCACCACCCAACAGAAACCCACCACCCACCAGCCAAACCCAACGCCACACCCTAAGCGAACGCGCCAAACGCGCGCAGCGAGACTCCAGTCACCTCAAGCCTCCCACCACCCAACAGAAACCCACCACCCACCAGCCAAACCCAACGCCACACCCTAAGCGAACGCGCCAAAGGCGCGCAGCGAGACTCCAGTCACCTGACGGCTGACCGCTCTGCTCCACACTGAGCGAACGCGCCAAAGGCGCGCAGCGAGACTCCAGTCACCTGACGGCTCTCAAAACGCAACCGACCGGCAAGACCCACCAACCGAACGCGACGCGAAGCGCCGAAGGCGCGAGCCAAAGCCCAGCGCGGGCCTGCGGGGCGCCCGCGCTGAGAAAATGACGAGACCCACAAACGCGAAGAAGGCGAAGTCTGCAAGCAGACTTCGCCCTGGGTCGAGTGGGCGCAACAGGATTTGAACCTGTGACTTCAACCGTGTGAAGGTTGCACTCTACCGCTGAGTTATGCGCCCGAGCGGAGTGGCTCCGCGAGCCTCCCGAAGGAGGACGAGCTTCATAACCTCAATTATGGCCTTGGGCAATCCGCTGCGTGCAGAAAATCATTCCCACGGGGAGGACTGGCGGGCACCGCGTGATATAGAGGCCGGCCGATGTCAGCCGAGGATCCGAGCGTCCCCACCACCGCACCCGCGCCTGCGCCAGCCCCGGAGCCGACGCCGAGTCCGGACAAGCCCAGCGAGCCGAAGCTCGGCCCCGAAGGCCGTCGCGATCGCGTGCGCGGCATGCTCCTCGTGTTCGTCACCTTCCTGGCGACACTCTGCCTCGCTTGGTGGGCCAAGTGGAAGAACACACCCGTTCCGCCGGAGCCGCCTGCAGATCCCGACCCGAGCGCCGTGGTCGGCTTCCCGAACGCGGTGGACGCGGTCGCCACCCTGCCTGCCGCGCGTAACCGCACACCCCGAGACGTGTTGCGCGGCATCGTGCTGCGCGGCGTGAAGAGCGACGGCACCGTCGACATCAGCCAGAAGGCCTCCGAGGTACGCTTCGTCTTCCAGAGCCGCCCTGGCGACGGCCCTCAGCCTCCACGCGATCCCGAGGGTCGGCCGAACCGCCCCTATTGCGGCAAGCAGGTAGTGAAGGTCAAGCCGGAGGGCCTGCAAGAGGACGAAGACGAGACCAAATACTCGTGCTCATCCAAGGGCTTCGAACCCCTGCCCGAGCCCCGCTGCGGCCCCAAAGAGGTGTGGGCGGTTGCGCTGAAGAAGGATATCCCCAAGGATAAGCCGGCGCAGATCGAGTATTACCGGGCGAAGGCAGGGCCAGCCTGGCGTTTCCGCATCCCAGGCACTCGACACCGCTTCAGCCTGTACGGCGACTGCGAGCGCGAGCTCAAGGGCTTGGATGAGGTGGGGTCGGTTCCGTAGGGATCAACAGCCCCGCCCTGCGCCTCAGCTCGGCCCAGAGCCCATCGGCCATCGCCTGATCCTTGATCGAGAACGGCATCACCTTGCGGCCGGCCTCCTTGCCCACCTTGAGCATGGCGGGCTTGCGCTGAGCCGCCGCGACCTTGTCGAGCTTGGTCGCGACCACCAGCGTCTGCACGGGTTGGCGCGCCACCCTCGGCTCGTCGGCCAGCATCTTCAGCAGATCCAGATCGTCCGCCTCCAGGCCGCGTCGAAAATCGATGAGTAGGCTGACCACGCTCAGCGTCGGCCTCCCCAGCAGGTAGCCCTCGATCAACCCAGCCCACATGGCGCGCTCTGTCTTCGACCGCCGCGCGTAGCCGTAGCCGGGCAGGTCGACGAGGGTGATCAGCGAACCGTCGGTGAATGACACCTCGAAGAAGGAGATCTGACGCGTGCAGCCCGGGGTAGAGCTGGTGCGCACCAGGTTCCGCCGCCCCATCAGGTGATTCATCAGACTGCTCTTGCCGACGTTGGAGCGGCCAGCGAACGCGAGCTCCACGCCAGTTGGAGGGGGCAGCTGGCTCTCGTCGGTCGCGCCAGCGACAAAGCGCGCATCGGTGATGCGCGGCAGCTTGGGAGCCTTGGAGGGGGAGTTGGTCACCCCGCGCATCTACCGCACATCCGGAGGCGACGCATCGCTCACGGCAGCTTTCTTTGGGGGTGAGGCGCGCCAGGTGCCTACGCTCGGCGCCGCATCCGCCGCAGCAACGGGCGCCCAATCGCGGTCAGCTCTTCACTCCCGAGGAGCCGGGCGGCTACCAAGAAGATCGCACAGAACACCCCAGCGCCCGCCAACCCAGGCAGGAGCCGCGAGAACCAGTCGCTGCCCACCGCGCCCTTCACGAGCTGGGCGATCCAGTATGCGCCCCCCGCGGCGAGCAACGCCGCCAGGGCAGACCGAGCGCCGCTCTTGAGGATCTCGAAGTTGCCGAGATGCCCGAGGCGCTTGCCGAGCCAGTACCAGAGCAACACCATTTGCACGCCGGACGATCCCGCGACCGCCAGGCTCACCCCCACGTGCCCGAACGGACCGCGCAACAGCAGCGCGAGCGCCACGAACGCGGCGAGGTCGAGCGCAGCGACGAGCACCGGTGTGCGGGTATCTCCCATGGCGTAGAACACCGCCACCAATTGCCGCACGGCAGCGACCATCCAGATGTGCAGGCCCAGAGCCATCAGCGAGCGAGCGGTCTCGTGGGCGCTCGTCGCATCGAACTCTCCACGCTGGAAGATGAGCACCACCAGCGGCTCCGCGAGCCCTACCACACCCGCCGTGGCGGCGAAGCCGACGAACAGGGCGAGCCGCATCCCGTAGGAGAACGTCTTGGCGACCTCCTCGCGTTCCCCGCGAGCGAACAGCGAAGCGAGGCTCGGCAGTGTCGCGGTCTGCAGCGCCATCACGAAGATCCCCTGAGGAAAGTCGCACAGCCTCAGCGCATAAGCGAAGTACGACTGAGAGCCCAAGTCCAGTTCCGAAAGGAAGCGCCTCGCCAACACGACGTCCACGTAATAGACGCCCACGCCTACCAGGACCGGCGCCATGCGTCGAAGCGCCTGGCGTACTCCGGGGTGTCGGAAGTCAAAGCTCGGGCGCTCGAAGTACCCGATCGCCTTGAGGCTCGGCCACTGCGCCACCACCTGCAGCACGCCGCCAATCAGCGCGCCGAACGCCATCGCCAGAATGCGCTCATCTCCCCGAGCGCCCAGCCAACCCGGCAGCGCCAACGCGAACACGATGAACGCGACGTTGAGCAGCGCAGGCGCGAAACTCGTCGCCACGAAACGCCGGTAGGTGTTGAGCGCCGCAACCCCCAGCGCAGCCGTACCCATGAAGAAGATGTACGGAAACACCCAGCGCGCGAGGGTGACGGTGCGCTCGAACTGCCCGGGGTACTGGTGATACCCCCCGGCGAACAGCTCTACCAGGTAGGGTGCGCCGAGCACGCCGGCCACACTGACGACCAGCAGGATGATCAGCGACAAGCCACGCATCGCGCGAAAGAAGCGCCTGGCCTCCGCCTCTCCGTGCTTCTCCCGCGTCTCACTGAGCACCGGGAGCACGGCGGTCTGCACGGCTCCCTCGGCCAGCAGCTGACGCAGCACGTTGGGCAGCAGGAACGCTACGAAGAACGCATCCGTTTCCGCACGGGTGAAGACCCCCGCAAGCACTTGATCACGGACCAGCCCGAGGCCGCGGCTCGCCAGCGTGCCAGCGGCGACGACCCCCGCCCTGCCAGTGATCTGACGTCGCTCCTCGTCGCCGGACAGCTGCGTCGCGCTGGCCTGCTCCGCCGGGTCTCCTTCGGCACGCTCGGGCTCAACCGCTTCGGGCGCGCCCTTGCTATTCGAGTCGCTCGGGACGGATGGCACGCCCTGCCATAGCGCGCTCCTCCCTCCCTGGTCGACTTCTTGACCAAGGTAGCGAGCGCGGTTGGAGGCCTCACTCCAAGCCCGCGTGGGCGCGCAGGATGTCCTCCACGAGGGCGATCACCGGCTCCGCATCCTCAGCCTCCAGCTGACCCCCGCCGGGTAGGCCAAGCAGCCGCATCCGCGTCGGTCCGCGCAACACCCGCTGCGCCCCGCCGCACTGGCGGCAGACGACTCCGCCTCGCACCGGGCTGATGCCCGCCGACTGACCCTCCGGACAAGCTCGGCGGCACACGACGCACCCATCCAGCTCCGGAGCCCAGCCCAGGCACTCGCACAACTCGAACCCGAACTCTGCAAGTAGCCTCAGGCCGTCCGCGGGGGCCCCTCGGTCCAGCGCGTCCAGCAGCACGGCGCAACAGCGCCACACCGACGGCTCCGGCGTCCGCGGCGGCAGACCATGGCGGACCCAGCCGAGCCCACGCCCCGCGCATTCGAGGTTCTCGAGGTGCTTCACGATCCCGACGCGCGGCAGCTGGACCGAGGCTTCCCGCAAGAGCCCCAGCTCGACATCGGGGCCGCGATCGTCGAACTCCAGCGCGAGCTGGTGAAACGGCTCCAGCGCCCCGCCGAACCGCTTCCGGCTGTTGCGCGCCGAGCGCGCGACTACACTGATACGACCATAGTCCCGAGTGAAGAACTGCAAGATCAGATCTGCTTCGCCCAGCACCCGGGAGCTGAGGAGAAGCCCGGAGCTGCGGCGAGCGCTGCGGCTACGCACGGAGCGCGCTGGCATCAGGCCGCTCCAGCGCGACTGGCCGCGCCCGGTCCATTGCCCCACGGTAATAAGCGGCGAGCTGGTCGCGGCGGCTGTCGCACCTGCAGATCCCTGGTACCGAGGCCGGGCTGGCGTAAGCCCCTCAGCGGACGATCGGGCACTGTCCCGCATCCGGGGCGAAACCCTGCTCGAACGGCGAGCTGCCACACGACGTCCAGGCGCCACCGGCGGGCCTTGGAGCGTGAATTTCCGCGTAGATAATACTGCTCGCCAGCGACCGTGGCCCTACCCCGGGGCCGATCTTCAGCGGGGCCGCACAGCGCCCTCACCGACCCCTCAGCCGGTAAAACACCGCAAATTCGCGGTATTTTTGCCATCAGGCGCGCCCACACCCAGGTGGCCCGCTCCGGCAGCAGCCAAACGACCACTCGCAGGTGTCGGGGTCCCATCGACCGCCGAGAGCTCTTGGGGTACGTCGTGCTCGCGCGGCTTGAGCACGATGGAGAGGGCCAGAGTAAACAAGATCAGGAGCAGCACGAATGCGATGGCCACACCGAAGCGACGGCTCCTCCCGGAACCGCCGGGACTGGTGAGCGGCAGCGGCGTCACCCAGGCGACCTTGCGGCTCGCGGTGTAGCGCGCCAGGACCTCGTCAGGCTCGAGATCGAGCGCCCGGGCATACGACTTCAGGAAGCCTCGCACGAACACCTCGCCAGGCAGTTCGTCGAACTGATCCGCCTCGATGCGTTCGACGCTGAGCACAGGTACGCGGGTAGCTCTCGAAATCTCTTCGAGGCTAATATTCCGCGCTTCTCGTGCCTTGCGCAGAAACTGTCCGACGCTCTCCGACTCCATCTGACGGTGGGCGGAGCCTAATCCATGTTTCCGAGGAGCGCGCTGCAATCTTTCCCCGCGCGGGTACGCTTGGAGAGCTTCAGACACTGCTCCAAATCCGTGCGTGCGTCCGACTGACGCTTGAGTCGAACCCTCACACGCGCGCGACCCAGCCACGCTTCCTGGAGGCCACGGCACGCGTCGTGGTCTGTCTCCAGCGCGGCGCTGTACGCTCCATCCGCCGCGGTGTAGTCGCGCTTCTTCTCGAAGGCCAAGCCCAGGCGATAGTGACCAACGCAGAAGTCAGGCTGCGCGGCGATGCTGCGCTGGAGCGCGTCGATGGCCGGCTCGACCTTGCCCCACTCGAGATAGGCCCAGCCGAGATTTCCCCAGGCTTTTTCAGGGCTCTGATAGAGGATGTCCTCGGTCAGCGGCTTCAACACTTCGACCGCTTTGGCGTAGTGCTTGCGATGGACCAGCACCACACCCAGCGTGTTCTTCGCGTCGCGGAAATCCTTGTCGTGGGCGATGGCCAGGCGCGCGTATTTCTCCGCCTCTGCTAAACGACACTCGTTGGGATCCGCTTCCCCACTTTCTGCGGAGGCGCAGAACTGGAGGTAGATCAAGCTCACGAGGTGAGCTGCCTCGGCGTTCTCCGAGTCGAGTTCCACTGCGCCCAGCGCGTGTTCCAGCGCTGCGCGAGGTTGACCGCGGCTGAGCCAGAGATCCCGCGCCACGTCGTACTCGGACTGCGACCGCTTCGCGTCGTCTGCGGTCGCGGGCCCCTCGGACCCAGGGCAACCGCCCAGCGCAAAGATGGCCAAGAGGCATCCGAGCAGGGCGCTCACGCGCCCCACGTCTCGCCTCACCCCCCCTGACCGAACCATCGTCGGTGAAGAGACCACTGGGCGAGGTGTAATGGTGAACATGCGACCCCTTGGCGATTACCGCAGGGCCCGGAACCCGTCAACGCATGTCCAGTAGTTCGTCAGCGCCGCGGCTCGGGCGCCATGCCGCGGATCTGATCCTTCACGCCGAGCAAGCTGTACAGCTCGCGCAGCGCCTCCGCGTCGGGGATCTCGATGCTCTCGTCAACGATGCTCACATAGCCGGCTTCGCGCAGCTGCTGGACGGTGCGCTTGACCGTGTCGACGTCGAGCCCCACGCGCACCGACAGATCCAGCGGGGAAACACTGAGATTCACGGTGCCATCGGCGCTACCCCGGCTGCCGAGGCTATGCTGTGCCTGCTTGAGCAGCGCGACGACCACCTTCGACTGAGAGTCTCGAAGCATCAGGATTTCGATCTGATCCTCGGCGTCTCGCAGGCGCCGGATCAGCTGGTGCAACACCCGAGTGCCTACCGCCGGGTTGGAGCTCAGCACGTGCTGAAACGTGTCGTGATCCAGCGCCAGCACCGCGCCATCGCTCAGCGCCACCGCAGTGGAGTTACGAGGTGCGCCCTGCAGCAGCGCGGATTCGCCGAACAGATCTCCAGGGCGCACGACCCGCAGGCTTCGCTCCACGGCACCCACGCGCTTGATCAGGCGCACCCGGCCTTCTTGGAGGAGGAAGGCATGGGTCGCGGCGTCCCCCTCCGTGAAGATCACTTCTCCCGCGTTGAAGCGCCTTCCAAAGCGGGCGAGCAGTCGCTCCTGATCGAGCACGTCGGTTGCGCCATCCATGTGGGTCGGATGCTACGAGCAAATCTTGCTCAGGACCAAGCGCTCATGGTCGCGCGCCGCATTCGAGGTCAACTGGCGTCCCCGAGTGGGCTGGGCGGCAGGTGCGGCTTGATGGCGTCCGCCGCCCGCACGTAGAGCGGTTCGATCGGCGCAGGTTCCCGGCCCAGCGCCAGCTCGGCGACCTGCGCGGCGCTGGGCAAGGCGACGCTGGGCACGGCCAAGCCGAGCTCAGACGCGGGTTCTCCCACGTAGCGAGGTGTTTCCGCGAACCGCTGCCCCACCCAGGCGAGTACGTCACCCCGAGGCAGCGCCACTGCCTCGGTCGCAGGTTGATCGGCGGCGTCATAGGCTTGAACGAACAGCTCACCACGCCGCGCGTCGATCAACGCGACCCGGAGTTCGCCCCGCGCCGCCCAGGCGAGCGCCTCGAGAGACCCGACTCCAACCAGGGGCCGCCCCAGGCCGAGGGCGATCCCTTGCGCGAGCGCGATCCCCACGCGCAACCCAGTGAAGGAACCCGGACCAATCCCCACAGCCAGCCGATCGAGGCTCTGTCGGTCCCAGCCGGCTTCAGCCATGCACTGGTCCAGCAGCCGAGGCAGCTGTTCGCCGTGGGCATTGAGGATCTCGTGGCTGGCTTGGGCAACCACCCGGTGCCCTTCCAACAGGGCGCAGCTGCCGCGCCGGGTGGAGGTCTCGAAGGCCAGGACTCGCTGGGGCACCGCGCGCGTCTAGCACACCCGAGCGCACCAGGTGTATCGTGCGTGGTCGTGACTCTGATCGTTCCCCACTTCGACTTCCGCATCGATTTCGGGGTTGCCGAAGACCAGGGTCGGCGCCGTGAGACGCTGGAGGACGCGCACCTGGTGCTGCCGGAGATTTCGCTCTTCGCCGTGGCGGACGGGATGGGCGGGCACGCAGGAGGCGAAGTCGCGGCTGCGCTCGCGCTGGAAGAGGTCGAGACAGCGATCCGTGGCGGCCGCGCGCAGCGGATCATTCAAGGCTACGTCTCGAAGCCAGGGCTGGATGCCCGCCGTCGGGTCTTTGCTTGCCTGAAACAGGCCGTGGAGCGGGCGAACCGACGCGTGCGAGAAGAGGCCATCAAGCGCCCGGAGCTGACGGGCATGGGGACCACGCTGGACATCGCCTGGCTGGCGCGGGATCGCGCGTTCCTGGCCCATGCGGGAGACGGTCGAATGTACCTCGCCCGGGCCAACGCCATGCTGCAGATCACCCAAGATCACGCGCAGCTCGAGTCACTCAAGGCCAGCGGCGCCGTGCACGCAGCGGCCAAAGCCAGCGCCCAGAACCGACTGCTCAACGCCGTCGGCCTGCAGGACAACGTGACCGTGGACACGCTGTTCGTGGAGCTCGACCGAGGGGATCGCTTGTTGCTGTGCAGCGACGGCGTACACGGGCAGATCGACACCGAGGCCCGTTTGGCGGAACTGGTGCGCCGGGGAGCTCCCAGCAGCGCCGCCGCCGCGCTGGTGGACGCGGCGGGTGTGATCGGTCGTGACAACTCGACCGCCATCATCGTGGCCGTCAGCGATCGCTTCGTCCGGCGCCCGGGCAGCGACCGGGGTCTCGCGGCACGGGATCTGGAAGGCGCCCGCGCCAGTCCTTTGCTGAATGGGCTTCCGCTGCCCCAGGTGCTCGCGACGCTCTCAGCAGGCGTCGAGATCGAGCTGGAGCAAGGCGAGATCGTACCTCGCGCGGTCACCAACGACCTGGTGGCTTACATCGTCCTGGAAGGGGTGGTGCGCTACGCCGAGGGCCGCGAAGTCGGCGCCGGGGCGCTGTTGTTTCCTGAGTCCCTGGTCGAAGTGAACAGCCGCGACCCGTTGCCGAAGGTCCGTGCCGACGCCCGGCTCTTGCGCCTGCGAGCCGATGACTTCCAGGAAGTCTGTGGCGCGGACCCAGAGCTCGCGAGTCAGTTGTATCGGCGCCTCGCGCGTCACCTGGCCCGCCTGGGCCCCCAGCGCGCGGCGCCCAAAGCCAGCAAGACGCCACTGCCACCAGCACCACCGGCTTCGGAGCGGATGGAAGTCTCGATCCCCCCGCTGCCCAGCCCGCCGGGCCTTGGACCCCGCAAGGCCTGACGGTTCAGCTGCCGCGGATCGCTGGCGGACTGAGCGAGGAAAACGTCACGCGGTGGGCGATCGCTCTTGCAAAGGCAGAACATTCGACTACCTTCCGCTCACCCTCGCTGGGACCTTCGAAATCGCGGCAAATCGCTAGTTTTGCTGGTGATTGGTGCGATCCGAAGGAGTCCGGGGCGTAGCGCAGTCTGGTTAGCGCACTTGACTGGGGGT
>JAUILJ010000231.1 GCA_030433055.1 Polyangia bacterium | reverse complement strand
GTGAGCTCAGGAACCAAGCCGAGATACGGAGCTTCGAAGAGGCCCTTGCAGACCTCCGGGAGAGTCGCGAAGTGGAGACGCTCCGTGGCATGCTCCGCTGCTTTCGAGACGTCGAGGCAGGCGAGCTGCAGTATGAACTGGTTGAGGCTGTGGAGTCCTATCCAGACGAGGTTTATGTAGAGACGCTGGTGGAAGAGACTCCAAGGATGGTCTCGGTCAGCCCGTTTTGGCATCGCCTTCTCTTTCAGTCGATGCTCAATACCGCGCCATGTCTGCAGCTAGTGGAAGCGGTTTTGCCCACGAAGGATGAGACAACGAGACGTGCGGTCATCCAGGTGACAACGGAGATTGCGGCTGAGGATCCCGATTATCGATCCATTGGCGAGCGACTAACTGCGAGTTCCCAGTGATTTCCGAGTGGTCCGATGTCTCGAAGAGAACTTGTCGCCTATGGTTGCCCGTGGCTAACCACTAAGGACACGCCGCCTTTGGCGGCGCGACTGTCTTTCTAGTGCGGTTGGATCGGATCGGCGGTCCCGTCCGCCCGTCCAGGCTACGCCGCACGCGCTCGCCCTGCGCTGCGCTCCGGGACCGGCCACCGCTCCGGCACACCGCGCGCCACGGGTCCCCTTCCTCGGACCTTCCCCGTGTCACGCGGTGTGCAGAGTCACTCATCCGGTAACGCGTCGTTACCGGACGTGTCCCTCGAGCGCGCGCGGCTTGGGCTGTCGCCTTGACATAAGCGGAGCCTATGTCGAACCTGGCCGGGCGGAGATCCGGGCGCCTGAGAGGTGATCGCAGTAGCGAGACCCGCCACGGGCGGTGCGGCGCGACCGGGACACCCCGGGCCTGCGAGCGCGACCCAGAGCGCGCGAGCATCACGCAGCGCATCCGGCCCTGCTGGCCGCTACGGCGCCCAGCAGGTCCTCGAGCGATGGGCGCATGAAGCGGCGCGGCGCAGAAAGTGGCGCCCCGTCGGCCTAGCGGCCGCCGCGCCGCCACCGCAGAAGTCGAGTCCGCCACATCTCGCGAGCGCCGAGTCTGAGCCGCTGCGCGCGAGCCCCTGTCGGGTCTCGTGCTCGTCCGCCTCAGCCTCGGCGCAGGGGAGAAGCGGCTAAAGGAAGAAGGCCGTGTCGGCCGCTCTCGCTCGATTCAGCGTACCCCGGTGCTCGGTCGCATCAAGGCCGCTCGCAAGCTCGCTTTCCCTTGACGCGCCCTGCGCGCCGGGGTGAGTGGAGGCGAGCGAGAGAGAAGCAACAGGGGCGCTACTCCTCTTCGTTTCCGCCCGAGCGAACCTGAATCCGATGAGCGGTGAACGTGGCCCCCCAGTCGGATTGCCTGAGGTCGGCATCTCCCTTCTCCGCGAAGCGTTTGATGATCTCGTCCGCCGCAGCGCGGAACCGGGTCAGATCATCCGACGACACCAACTGGTGTAGAGGCGTGAAGTGAATCGACGTTAGGTCTCGGTTTGGCTTTTCAGCAGATCGCTTTCCGGTTTTGGAGTGCGCGCAAGCGTTTCTGAGCTTGAAGCAGGTGTCGAAGCTCTGCCAGGGGTCGTGGCCCCAGCTGTCGATTTCGATCCCTCGTTTCGCGGCGAGGAGCAGGAGCTTCGCCCTTGGTTTGAGCGACTGCTCGAACTCCCTTTCCCAGCGATCTTCGCCGAAGAGCTCCGCGCAATGGTGATTGAGCCAGGCCTCCAGCGCGAAGGCCAAAAAGACGAGACTGCTTGCGCGGAACTTCCAGGGATCTGCGACGTCCTCTTGCTCTGCGAGGTCGGCCATGGTGGAGGCGGTATCCCAAAGAGCCCGGACACGGCTCGTCCAAATGGAATCGACTACCGCCTCACCTTCGATGGCGACTCGGTTTCCCCCCTCTGCCATGGTCAGACCCCGGCCTCATTACAGATTCCCTCGAGCATCTGATGTACAAGGCTCTGCTGTCGTTTGGGGAGCTTCTGGATCCTCTCGAGCTGCTTGAGGAGCTTGGGCGTGGGTCCGGGCTTGCCGTTTCTGGGCTGGACTCCGAGGAGCTCGTCGATGGGCACGGCGAGGACCTCGGAGAGCTTGGGCAGTGCAGCCACGGGTAGGCGTCGCCGTCCCTTCTCGAAGGAGAGGAAGTGCTGCTGTGAGATGCCGAGGGTTTCGGCGAGCTGTGTTTGGGTGAGGCCTCTGTCCTTCCGGAGTTTGGCGATGCTGTCACCGAGCTGAGCGTAGAAGTCGTGGTCTTGGGTGGCCATGAGGAGTCCGGGATAGAGATCGTGTGGACTCCTAGAGTAGGGGCGGTTTTGAGTCATGGCGTTGACGGTACTCCTAATAGGAGTATACTCCAAATCGAGATATTTGTACTCCAAACCTCTTGACACGCCTCGATGAGGAGACGCCCGCATGGCACGGATACCCGCAGAGGAGCTGGCCCGACTGAAGCGCGAGATCTCGGTGCAGCGGCTGGTGGAAGGTGCGGGCGTGAAGCTGCACCGGCACGGGAAGGATCTGCTGGGCCTGTGTCCGTTTCACGATGACCGGGAGCCTTCGCTGGTGGTGTCGCCTGCCAAGAACCTGTGGCACTGCTTGGGTGCCTGCTCTTCTGGCGGGTCGGTGATCGACTGGGTGATGCGAACGGAGGGCGTGAGCTTCCGGCACGCGGTGGAGATCCTGCGGGAGGGCGGCCCGGTGGTGGAGCCGTCGCCGGAGAGTGGGCGAGCCGAGCCGGCTTCACCGTCGTCGGAGTCGCCGCCTCCCTCGCAAGGTGACGGTCTCGAAGGCCTACTCGATGTCTCGATGAGTGACGCGGAGCTGCTGGAGGCGGTGGTGGCCTACTACCATCAGACGCTGCTCGAGCAGCTCGCCCTGGAGACGTCGGACGCACGCACGGTGCTCGAGAAGCGCGGTCTGATCGGGCCGGAGTGCGACGAGGACCTGGTGCGCCGGTTTCGGCTCGGCCTCGCCAACCGGACTCTGGGCTACCGGCTGCCGCCGAAGAGCCGGAAGGACGGCCAGGAGCTGCGCGGTCGCCTGCAGACGCTCGGGATCCTGCGCGAGAGCGGGCACGAGCACTTCAACGGATCGCTGATCGTGCCGGTGCTGGACGAGGCGGGGAGAGTGTCGACGATCTACGGCCGCAAGACTGGCGAGCGGCTGCGGAAGGGGACGCCGCTGCATCTGTACCTGTCTCAACGGCACAGGCCCGGTGGCGATCGCGGGGCCTGGAACCTGGCCGGTCTCGTGGGTGCGTCGGAGGTGATTCTGTGCGAGTCGCTGATCGACGCGCTGACGTTTTGGGCGCATGGGTTTCGGGCGGTGACGACGAGCTACGGGGTGAACGGCTTTCCCGACGCGCTGCTCGAGCCGCTGCGAAAGGTCGGCCGGGTGCTGATCGCGTACGACCGGGACGAGGCGGGGGATGCGGCAGCGGAGAAGCTGGCCAAGCGTCTCGAGGGCGAAGGCATCGCGTGCTGGCGCGTGCGCTTCCCGAAAGGGATGGACGCGAACGAGTACGCGATGCGGGTGCGTCCGGCGCGGCAGAGCTTGGACCTGGTGCTGCGGCGAGCGGAGTGGATGGGTGAGGGAGCGGAGCCGGTGCGTGGCGTGCCGGTCGTCGGAGGGGAAGCAGCTAAAGAAGAAGAGGCAGGATCCCGCCCCCCACGGGATTCAGCGCATAGGAACCTGAATCCTGTGGCAGATCAGACCATCGGATTAGGAATCCGATGCTCCAACGACCAGGAACGGTCCGATGCACCAACCCCCAGATCCGAAGTCTGGTGCTCGGCTGAGGAGGACTCTGTCGAGCTTTCTTCTTTAGCTGCTGCTCCTTGCTCGGAGTCCGAGGAGCCCACGGAAGCGAGCGCCGATCCGGAGTCAGTGCTGCCCCAGGCTCCGACGCTCGAGATCCCAACCGAAGTCTCGGAAACGGAAGTGACGATCACGCTGGGTGATCGCCGCTACCGCGTGCGCGGGATGGACCGCAACCTGAGCTACGACACCCTGAAGATCAACCTCGCCGCGTTTCGCGGCGAGGGCTTTCATGTCGACTCGCTGGACCTCTATGCCGCGCGCCAGCGCGCCGCGTTTCTGAAGGCGGCCGCGGCGGAGCTCGGCCTCGACGTCGATGTGCTGAAGCGCGACCTCGGCAAGGTGCTGCTCAAGCTCGAGGAGCTGCAGGACCAGGCGATCCGCGAAGCGCTTGCGCCGAAGGAGATCGAGGTGACGATGAGCGACGCGGAGCGTCGCCGCGCCCTCGACCTCCTGCGTGACCCGAACTTGCTCGAGCGCATCGGCGAGGACCTGGGCATGTGCGGGCTGGTGGGCGAGGAGAGCAACAAGCTCACCGCGTATCTCGCCTGCATCTCGCGCAAGCTCGAGCGCCCCTTGGCGGTGGTGATCCAGTCGAGCTCGGCGGCGGGTAAGTCGGCGCTGATGGACGCGGTCTTGTCGTTTGTGCCCGAAGAGGAGCGCGTGAGCTACTCGGCGATGACGGGCCAGTCGCTGTACTACCTCGGCGAGAAGGACCTGGCGCACAAGGTGCTGGCGGTGGCGGAGGAGGAGGGCGCGGAGCGGGCGAGCTACGCCTTGAAACTGCTGCAGAGCGAAGGTGAGCTGTCCATCGCTTCGACGGGCAAGGACCCGGCGACGGGCCGGCTGCAGACGCAGGAGTACCACGTGGAAGGCCCGGTGGCACTGCTGCTGACGACGACCGCGATCGACGTCGACGAGGAGCTGCTCAACCGGTGCCTGATCCTGAGCGTCGATGAGGGCCGCTCGCAGACCGAGGCGATCCACGCGCTGCAGCGCGATCGCGAGACGCTCGAGGGCCAGCTGCGGGCGCGGGAAGGAAAGCGGCTGCGCTCGCTGCACCGCAATGCTCAGAGACTGCTCGAGCCGCTGCTCGTGGTGAATCCGTACGCCGCCTCGCTGCGCTTCCCGAGCGGCTCGACGCGTACGCGGCGCGACCACGGGAAGTACCTCGGCCTGATCCGCGTGATCGCTTTGCTGCACCAGCATCAGCGCGATCGCAAAAGTACGCGGGAGGGTGTCGAGTACATCGAGGTCGCTCCATCGGACATCGCCTGGGCGAACCGGCTGGCCGAGGTGGTGCTCGGTCGCACGCTGGACGAGCTTCCGCCGCAGACGCGGCGCCTGCTCGAGATGCTCGATGCGTGGGTGGGTGCGGTGGCGGACGAGCAGCAGATCGAGCGTGCTCAGGTGCGCTTCACGCGTCGCGAGATCCGCGAGTCGTTTGGCTGGGGTGACACGCAGCTCAAAGTGCACCTGGCGAGGCTGGTGGACTACGAGTACCTGGCGGCCTATCGCGGTGGCGACGTGGGTGGCATGGGCGGAATGGGCGGCATGATGTATCCCCAGCGCTTCGTCTACGAGCTACTCGTCGAGCGTGGCAGCAGCGCGAACCGATTCCGCCCGGGCCTGGTGAACGCGAGTGACCTCGAAGCGGTCGCCGGTACGACGCAGAACCGGTCGGGGTCGAATCACGAGTGGTCGGCTTTGGAGGGAGAGCGGTCGGGGGCCGGTCGGCCCCTGGTCGGGGGGTGGTCGGGTACTGGTCGGGGTGCGCAAAGCGCTGCCGCTGCTGGGCCGGTCCGTCAAAACGGGCACATCGCTCCAGAAACCGAACATCTGGCTCATCCACAACAGCCCGTCGTCGTACCGGCATCGCGTCGTAGCGAACGCCTGAGCGGCTAAAGAAGAAGAGCGGCTGGGCGTAGGCGAGACGAGGGGAGCAGGCGAGCGATGCCGCGCAAGCGCAAGTGGCCGGTCTTGGGCGATGGCAGAGATCCGCGCGGCTTCGAGCAGCAGGTCCGCGCCTACCTGCGTCACCTCGAGGTCCGCAACTACTCCCCCCAAACTCTCGACTCCGCGAACCGCGCGCTGCGGCTCTTCGGCGCCTGGTCGCTCGAGCGCGGCATCGGCCGTCCCGAGCAGGTGACGCTGCGGGTGCTCGAGCGCTATCAGCGCGCGCTCTTCCACACGCGCAAGAGCAACGGCGAGCCTCTGAGCTTCAAGACGCAGGAGCTGCGTCTCTCGCACGTGCGCGCGCTCTTCCGCTACCTCGTACGTCAGCACGTCATCGCCTACAGCCCGGCGGCCGAGCTGCTGCTGCCGCGCTCGCCGCCGCGTCTGCCCACCGACACCTTCAGCGTCGCCGAGATGGAGCAGATCCTGCGTACGCCCGACCTCTCGACGTCGCTGGGTCTGCGCGATCGTGCGCTGCTCGAGCTCTTCTACTCGACGGGTCTGCGCCGGACCGAGGTAGCGCTGCTGGATCTTTATGACCTCGACCGCGACCGCCGCTGGGTGGTCGTGCGCAAGGGCAAGGGCGGCAAGGGTCGGGTGGTGCCGATCGGTGAGCGGGCGCTCGCGTGGACGGTGAAATACGTCGAAGAGGCGCGGCCCCAGCTCGTGCTCACCGAGGAGGAGTGGGCGCTGTTTGTCTCGGCGAAGACTGGTCGCCGATTCCGTCCCGACGCGCTCGGGCATCTGGTGCGCCGCATCCTCGACGACTCGGGTGTGCGTCACCGCAAGGGCTCGTGTCACCTCTTCCGCCACACTATGGCCACGCACATGCTCGAGGGTGGAGCGGACCTGCGGGCGATTCAGGAGATGCTGGGTCACGCGAAGCTCGATACCACCCAGATCTACACCAAGGTCTCCATCGAGAGGCTGCAGCAGGTGCACGCCCAGGCGCATCCGGCGAGCTTGGAGCGACGGCGACGGAGCGAGCTCGAAGACCCCAACCCGAACCAACCATTGCCCGGAGACGTAGAATGAGCACTATGAGCAAGTCCTTCACCCTCGAGTACTGGGAAGACGACGGCTGGTACGTCGGTCGTCTCAAGGAAGTGCCCGGGGTCTTCAGCCAGGGTGAGACCGTCGCGGATTTGATGGAAAGCATCCGCGACGCGTACCAGCTCATCCTCGAGTGCTCACCAGCGCCTCAGCCTCTTGGAGTCGAACTCCACGAGACTGAGGTGGTGGTTTGAAGCGCCGCAAGCTGATCCGTGAACTGACCGCGAAGGGCTGCTACCTCGAGCGGCACGGTGGGCGTCACGACATCTACCGCAACGACGCGACGGGGCAGCGCGCTCCGATCCCGCGGCACACGGAGATCAAGGAGTCGCTGGTGCGACTGATCCGCAAGCAGCTCGGAGTCGAGAAGGACTCGTAGAGCCGCCGGGCTGACGCCCGCAACGCGCCGCTCCTCGTGAGCAGGTGAGTCACGAAGCTCGCTGCCGGCATCTAGCTGGTGGCGAGCTTTCGTGCGTCTGGGGGTGCCGCCATTGCGGCCAGAGCGCGCGCGTCTGCGCGCCGCTTCGTGCTGCCTGAAGCGGAAACTCGCGTCTCGGGCTTCAACTCTGGCCAGTCGCTGTAAGTCGATGAAAACAAGCGGTTTAGGTGGGATCTTGCGGTAGGTCACTCAGAAGACCCGTTACGGGATATCGACTCACCAAACCTCTATGCCTACGTCCGCAACTCCCCCTTCAATGGCGTCGATCCGACGGGCCAGTGCAAGTGGAATGACTACATTTGCTGGGCCACTGCTGGTTGGGAGTTCACCAAGCAGACGAGCGTCGATCTCTTTGAAATCGGAGTCGGAACGGTCGACCAGCTTTCTGGCGGAGAGGTCAGTGGCGCTGTCGCCTACTACGAGACATTCACGACCGTGGAAGGCTCGATCTGGGAGCGCGACAGTGCGGCGTGGCGTGCTGGCCAGGAGGCGAAGGTCGACGCTGTCCTTCTCGGGTTCCCAAGTGCCGAGGACAAGTCTGAACACGCCTACTCCCTAACGGGCTTGGCATCGGTTGAGTCGGGTGCGCGGCAGATGGGCGAGTCCATCGTTTCAGGTGATGCCGAGCAGTTCGTACTCGGCCTTAGTGAGGCGGCCGGAGGAGCCGGTCAGTTCACGCTGATGATCGCCGGAGGGGCTAGCGCGGGTGGTCGCCTAGCTGCTCCACGGACTTCCCCCGTACTGCGCAATAGGATCGGACAGGCGATCGGGCCCGATGGACGGTTCATTGTGGATCCGCTGAGGCCTCCCGCCCCGAGCATCACAAGGCCGCGGATCCGTGCCTCCGTGCGAGAGGAGGTCCTATCCAGAGCTCCTAGAGACGCTCAGGGTCGTTTGCTTGATCCCAACACGTTCGAACCGATCGAGGGTTCGTACCACCTCGGTCATCGGCCCGGTCACGAGTGGTGGAGGATCCGAGACAGAGCGGCGGCGGAGGGATGGACCAGGCAGGAGCTAGTCGACTACGTGAACAATCCAGACCTCTACCAAATCGAGTTGCCTGCCAACAACCTGAGCCACCGATACGAGATGCCGAGATGACCGATAGAGCTGGACGAAACGAGCTGCACTATGCAGCGCTCGAATCCGATTTGCGACGGGTGAGTGAGCTTCTCGCCGAAGGTGGTGACGTCGCTCTGGCGGACGAACAGGGTTTTACGCCTCTCCACTTCGCAGCTCAAGCCCAATCCCCGGAGGTCGTTGACGTCCTACTGGCTCATGGAGCGGACGCGAATAGGCAGAACGACGTTGGCAACACGCCGCTTGGGCTTGCGGTGTTTTACTCCCAAGGCCGTCGAGAGGTCATAGAGCAGCTGCTCGCTGCAGGAGCGGATCCAGATATCCCAAACCGCGCGGGAGTATCGGCACGGGCGCTCGCCGAGAGGATCGCGAACTACGACCTGAAGTCGCTGTTTCCAGAGGGTAGTGGTGGCGGCGTCGACGCCGGATGAACCGCCCGTGGCTAATCACTAATGACACGCCGCCTCCGGCGGCGCGACTGTGTCTCTTGGTTCGGTTGGATCAGATCGGCGTTTCCGTCCGCCCGTCCAGGCTGCGCCGCGCACGCTCGCCCTGCGCTGCGCTCCTCGCCTCCGGCTCGTCGCTCCACTCCGGGACCGGGCCACCGCTCCGGCAAGGCGCGCGCCAGGCGGGCCCCTCCTCGGACCTCCCCCCTGTCACGCGCCTTGCAGAGTCGCTCATCCGGTAACGCGTCGTTACCGGACGTGTCCCTCGAGCGCGCGCGGCTTGGGCTCTCGCCTTGACATGAGCGAAGCCCATGTCGAACCTGGCCGGGCGGAGATCCCGGCGCCTGAGAGTCATAAGTGGAGAGTCATAAGTGCGGGGTAACTCGGAGGAAGGAAGGTCGGTCGGGTTGGGTCTAGTGTTTCGAGACTCATTGGAGCGCCGAAGCGCGTCGAACACCCCGCTTTCGATGGTGCTGGTCGCGGCGATTCTTTGGTGATTCTGAGACGCAGATGCAGCTCCGCCCGACGACCTCTCGGTTGCCAGGCGAAGGAACGAGCTAAGCCGCCGCGGCGGGCGGCGGCAGACCGTCGTAGCCGCGCGGGAAGACGCCGCTGGGGATGAAACTTCCCTCCGGGAACTCCCTCAGAGCCTTCTCGATTCCGCGACGCAGTCTCATGGACGCGCGCTCGTAGCGAGTCCACCAGTCGTCGTATTCGCGGACCCAGGACTGCCATTC
>JAUILJ010000230.1 GCA_030433055.1 Polyangia bacterium | reverse complement strand
GACCGTCGCTGAGCAACACGATGGCGCGCGGCCGCTCTCCGGTCTCGTCTCCGAGGCGGCTCAGCGCCTCGACCAGGTCGCTTGCGCTGGTGTGACCGAGCTTCTCCTCAGCGCTCTGAGGGTCCAGGTTACGTGGTGGGCCTTCGCCAAAACCGAGCACGCTGATCCGCGCATCGGAGAAGCGCTGCTTGACCTGCTCGACGGCGCCCAAGGCGACTTCGCGCCGGGTCTTTTCGCCGTCCTTGAGCTCCAGGCGCCGGGAGTCGTCCACCAGCACCACCACTCGAGGCCCCACCACACTCCCGCGGCTGACGACGCGCACCGGGCGCAGCGCCGCAGCCAGCAGCAACAGCACCGCGAGCACACCGGTGACGAAGATCCCGACGCCCCAGCGCTCACGGCGCCGCAGCTCGAACACCAAGAGCCCCAGCGCGCCGAGCCCGAGCACCAGCGCGATCCAGGTCACGCCCTGAGGTAGATCCTCGGAGAAAGCCCAGGATGCGTTCATGGTCTCACGGCGGCGCCGCGACGGATCAGCCACGCGACGTGCACCTGGTCGTCCTTGTAGTCGGAGCAGAGCACGTACATCGAGATGTTCACCGCCAGACGGATCGCGTACTCGCGCTGCAAGAAGCCGCCGGGCTCCACGCCCAAAGCCCAACCACCAGATCGGGTGCGGGCCAGAGCGCCGAGGATGTCGTGCTTCAGGATCAGCACCTGGGCATAGCCACCGCGCACGATCGCTTCAACCGTCTTCGGGCCCTCGAGGCGACCATATGGGCGGTCCACGATGTAGTACGTCTTGAAGAGCACATGCTCGGGGGGCAGAGCGACGACCGGAGACTCTGGTAGCAGTGACTCCAGTTCCGCACGGATGGCCTTGGAGAACGCTCCGCCTTGAGGGTCCCAGTCGTCGATCAGCAGTACGCCGCCCAGACTGATGAACTGCAGCAACCCGCGGCGCTCGGGCCCCGAGAGCGGAGGCGGGGCCTTCTCGCCGCACCACATCACGAACGGCTCGTCGAACAGCGCCGGATCGTCCGCGGCCACGAGCTTGGTCACCAGGCGCGCTGGTGCGCTGGTGCGGCGAACCAGCTCCCAACCCCAGCGCTCGGGGCCGCTCAGACGCGGGCCCGTCGGCTCCGAGCCCCCGGTCTTGAGGAGGCGAGCCTGAAATGCTCCCGCCTGGCCGAAGGCAGTGGCGCGGGGCGCTGCCAGCACTGCGGCCAGGCCGGCCAGAGCATGCCTGCGGGAAAAGCGGCGCATGCTCACCGAAAGTCTTCCACCCTCCACACGCCTTCTTCCCGTTCCAGGGAGACGCTGTGTCCTCCCGGAAGCGTGACGGTCGCTTTCTCCCCATCGACGCGGATGTCGAGACTGTCTGGATGCTCCAGTCCTTTGACCAAGGCCGCGAGATCGCGCTCGATAGCGGCCCGCGTCTCCGCGCTCAGCACCTGCATCAGCGCGGCGTAGCTGCGGCGGGCCAGCGCCGCGCGTAGCTCACCCAGCGCCTGGGCCGGGGTCCGGGCGCCGCTCGGCAGCGCCAGCGCCGCAGTGACCCGGAAATCACCGTCTTCGATGGCCAAGACCGCATCTTCCCCGTCGGTGAAGCGCACCGTCGCTCGCGCTTCGATCTCAGTGCTCGGAGAGCCCAGAGCCTTGCCGTTTTGCGCCAGCTCTGCCTTGGCGTCCTTGACCAGCTTCTTCGTGCCCTGTCGGCCGTAGGTGGCTTGAGCCTCCTTGGACAGCATGCCGTAGATGGCTGCGTCGTCGCCCCGCTGTGCTGCCTCCGCGTAGGCTTGCGCGGCAGCTCGCGGATCGGGCAACGCCTGACCACCGCACGCAATCAGCAACGCCGCGGCGCTCGCGCCCATCAGCACGGGCTGGACCACACCGCGCCTCACCCCCGCAAGCCGATCGGGAGGCGTCGTCTGGTGGTGGGCTGGGGTGGTTCTACGCCTCACGGGTACCGGTGATAGCGCGGTTTTTCGCTGCCAGGTACCTCCCAATGGCGATCGAGGGTCGAGGACGCTCGGGGAGCGCTGTGGCCTGGCCAACGCGAGCAGCGTCCGCTAGCGTGATCGCCATGCCGCTTAGTGACTTCGAGCGCTGCTCCACGGCGCGCTGCCTCCCTTCAGCTCCTGCGAAACCGCCCCCCGCCTCGTTCGGTCGGCGCGCAATCATGCTCCTCGCAGCCGGTACGGCGCTGTTGGCCGCGTGCGGTGGTGAGCCCCCCAAGGCACCGAACAAGCTGCGTCCCCTCGACGAGCGGCGGGCGGTGCAGCTGATCGCCAACGTCCTGCGCGACCAGGGCGATCGACCCACCAACGCGCGCCGCATGGAGATCCAGGAGGGCCTCGAGATTGAGGTCGACGTGGGCTCGGCGGGCCACAAATACGGCGTCGCGTACACGAACGCCGCCGAGCGCAGCAAGATCGCAGGCGCCCTGCCCCAGGTCGACGCGGACAGCGACGCGCTGGTGCTGATCAACGGCATGGGGGACGAGTCCGACGCCCGCATCCTGGTGCTGCGCGACGATTCGTACCTGTACGACGACCACGTGGGCACCGAACACGAAGAGACGACCATTACCGCGGAGAACAAGCTCAAGCGCGATGTGCGGGACTTCCTGGTGCGCGCCCGCGCCGAGAAGTGGCCGTGACCGGCGACGGGCCGACATCGGCTCCGCAGCGCCGCATCCTCGCCATCGGCGCCTCGCTGAGCCTGCTGGGGATCGCGCTCAGCGTCACCGCGTCCCAGACTCTCGGAGCGTGGCTCACCGTGGGCTCTCTCTTGGTCATGCTGTATGGACTGCATCGCCTGGGTCGGCTCGGCCCGGACGAGCCGCTCAGGAAGCGCGATCTGCGCGCCCTCGCAGACGAAGCCAGCGACAGCGACTGACGGATCGCGACGCAGCCTCGCGTTCAGGGTCCGGGATCTCTAGGTCTCACTGCGCAGGATGGCGATGGCGACGTCCTCGCCCAGGGCTGGTGCGCGCTGCGCCACGACTCCGAAGGAGCGCTCGGTGATCTCCAGCTCCTTGCTGTAGACGCTGTCACCCTGGGTGTGTTCGAGCAGCTTGAGACCGGCGATGGTGTCGATGTTGACCTGGGGAGCCTCGGGAGCGCCGTACACCTTGTCTCCCACCACCGCGAACACGTAAGCGACGGGCATCTTGCCCGGCTTGCCGTTCTCTTCACCGCGCTCGTCTTGATGCCAGCCCTTGAGAGCGTTCTCCAAGCGATAGCAGTAGCTGGTCCAGGACCAGCCGCTGACGTACAGCGCCTTGACCTCGCCCGCGGGCTTGCCGCCTTCGCGGATCGGGCTGGCCAGCACCAGCTGCGCGTCCTCGCGCCCACGGATCCCGCTCGCCTCGGGCATGCTCCCGCGGGCGCGCACGAACGGCTGCTTGCTCGAGAGCGCGGCCTTCAGCTCCGGATAGCTATCGAAGAGCGACTTTCCCGCCATCAGATCCTGTTGCTGGTCGTTGCGCAACACCTTTCCCGACGGATCCGCTACGGCAAAGAACGTCGACTTGGCGATGCGCAGATCCGGATCCTTGGCGCGGACCGCTTCGATCACCCGCTTCAGCTCCTGAGGATCCTTGAGCGCACTCGCCCCAGCTTGTTTTGGGGGTGAGGCTGCCGCGTCAACGCCTGCATCCGCCACACCCTGCTTTTCCTGCGGAAACAACTCCTGACCCAATGCTCGAGCGCCCTTCGGCAATCCACGCTCGAGCTCTTGGATGTCTCCGCTGGTCGCTTGCACCAACCGGCTCACGTGGGGAGTCGCCTTCGCAACGCTAGTCTTCGCGGTGTTCTCACAGCCACCGAGCGGCCACGCAGCGAGCAAGCCGAGCGCAAACGCCAGCGCTGCGCCTGCTCGGCTCCCTTGCCCTCGAAGGCCACCGCTTTGGCCCGCGCCTGCTTTGGTCCGCGTTGCGTCCGTCAGTCTCATCTGTTTCTCCTCGAATCCGTTCCCTCACCCAGCCCGAGCCCGCACTCAATCCAGCGCGCAAAGCCCGGACCCAGCCAGCCAGCCCTGCCAGCCAGCCAGCCAGCCAGCCAGAAAAGCCCTGCGAGAAAAGCCCAGCCCGGCCACGCTCCCTCGAAAAGCGTCCGAGCGTACAGCAAATTCCGAGTTACAAATGGCGCTACCTGCGGCGCAGCCAAGGGCGTCGAAGGGTGCTAATCTTGTCGATTGGTCGCGCCTCTTCGCTCGCGCCACCCGCCCTGCATCATCGTGAAGTACATGCCTCACACGAACCGCCTGTCGGACGCGCCGAACGCGCCGCCAGGCGGCACGTTCCGCCGCCGCGATTCGATGGTTGCGCTGGACAACATGGTCCAAGCCGATGACCTGAGCGTCGTGTTTCAGCCGATTATCAACCTGGATGACGGGTCCCTCTTTGCCTACGAAGCGCTGGTGCGGTGCTCGGTACCGAACTTCAGCAATCCGGGAGTGCTGTTTCAACGCGCAGTAGACACCGGGTGCTCCGGTCGCCTTGGGCGAATGATCCGCGAGATCGCGGTGCCCCTGAGCAGCGGGATTTCGTTGTTCGTCAACGTGCACCCCAGCGAGCTGAACGAGAGCTGGCTGGTGCGCCCTGACGATCCCATCTTCGAGCATGACCACGACATCTATGTCGAGGTCACCGAGAGCGTGCCGATGACTCACTTCGAGCTGTGCCGCAGCGTGCTCAACGAGGTGCGTTCCCGCGGCGGCATCCACCTCGTCGTGGACGACCTCGGCGCTGGCTACTCGAACCTGAAACGCATCGCTGATCTGGAGCCCCGGGTGGTCAAGCTCGACCGCGGACTCATCGAAGGCATCGATCAGAGCCGGCGCCAACAGCAGCTGGTCAAGAGCGTGGTGCGGCTGTGCGTCGACCTGGGTGCAGTCGTCGTCGCTGAGGGGATCGAGACTTATACCGAGTTCGTGGCGTCACGGGACACGGGCGCTCACTACGGCCAGGGCTTCCTCTTCGCCCGTCCCGGCTTCCCGATGCCGCGAGTCTCGTGGCCTCCCCAGCCCTGATTGTCAGGCCCGCGCCTCAAACCGCGCCGAGCACCGCCTCGACGTGACCGTTCACCTTGACGTTGCGCCATACACGCGCAACCACGCCGTTGCGATCGACGAGGAACGTGCTGCGTTGGATCCCCATGTACTGGCGGCCGTAGTTCTGCTTCATCACCCACACGTTGTATGCCTCGGCGAGCTGTTTGTCGGCGTCCGAGAGTAGGGTGAAGCCGAGCCCGTACTTCTCCCGAAACCGCGTGTGGCGCGCCGGGCTGTCAGGGCTCACGCCGATCACTCGCACGCCTGCAGCTCTGAACGCCGGCTGTTCCGCCTGGAAACCGCAGGCTTCCTTCGTGCAGCCGGGCGTATCGTCTTTGGGGTAGAAGTAGATGATGTAGGGCTCCCCGGCCAGACTTGCGGAGGACACGAGCTTTCCATCCTGATCGGGGAGCTCGAATGCCGGTGCGCGATCGCCGACACCCAGGCCCGACGCCTCACTCGCCGGCGCGCTCTTCTTGGTCGCGGCCTTCGCTGCCGGCTTGGCAGATTTCGCCTGCTTGGCACTGCGCTGCGAGGACTTGGCAGGTGCCTTCCCGGGAGGCGTCTTGGCCTTCGCGGGTGATCCTGCCTTCGGCTGCTTCACGGCGGGCTTGGTGGTCTTCGCCGTCTTCTTCGCCGTCTTCTTCGCCGTCTTCTTCGCCGTCTTCTTCGCCGTCTTCTTCGCCGCGCTGGCTACCTTGTTCGCTCCGACTTGCCCTGAGCTTTTCCTTGAGGATTTCTTGACTGCACTCTTCGCGTTGCGCTTTGCCGCCATGCTTTGCACTCCATTGCAACGCACCTTCGGGGAGGTGCTCCCGAGACGTTACTCAAAGCGTGGCGACTCTGGTGGCGAAAAACGTCTCGCTCAGCCGGAGTGGGCCTCTGACGCTTCCTCGGCCAGCGTGCCCTCCCCCGGCTGATAGCGCTGGCCCAGGGCTTCCTGGAGCGCAACCCACAGGCCCCGAACCCGACTGAAGCGATGCCTCGGCTGGATCGCCAGCACCTGCTGCACCCAGTCGTCGATGGCGGCGGGCAGATCCGGCCGCAGCGCATGCAGGCTGGGGCGCTCGCCATTACACACCAGCTCAAGTTTACTCTTCAGGCTCTCCGCCTCGAACGGCACCCGCCCCGCCAAGAGGCGAAACACGATCGCCCCCAGGGAGTAGATATCGATGGCTGGGTCTGGTTCGCCCGCGCGGCCTCGCCAGACCTCGGGCGCGATGTAGCTCGGTGAGCCCAGGACGGTTCCGTGGGGTGTGATCGAACGCGTGTCCGCGGCGTGACAGAACCCATAGTCCAGCAACCGCACGCGATTGCTGAGCTCGTGTCCACCCGGGCTGCGGGTCTGGTATTCACCCGAGACCTCGGCTTCCCAGTTGCGCGCCAACACGAAGATGTTCCCCGGTTTCAGGTCGCGGTGCACGATGCCGAGCTCATGCCCACGCTCCAGCGTGCGCACGATCGGGTCGAGCAAGGTCAACAGCTCGCCAACGGAGATCCCCCGCCCTCGCGCTTCGGGTCGCAGCAAATGGTCGTCGAGGTCTTTCCCCTCCAAGAGCTCCATCACCAGACACAGCGCACCAGCCGGACTCGCTGCGAGCCCATACGCTTGCACCGCCGCGGTGCCCGCCAGGAGGCGCATCGCCCGGAACTCACGCACCATGCGCACGCCAAAGTCCTCACGCCCCGCGAAGCTCTCGTGGAGGACCTTCACCGCGACTTCGCGATGCTCCTGAGCATCGAAGGCGCGATACACGACGCTGGATCCGCCCCGGCCAAGCTCAGCCGTGAGCTGGTACCGATCCGCTATCAGTTCTCCGATCCGCTCAGTCATCCCCCAAGCTCGGTTCTAGCCAAGCCGCGCGCGGGACGAAAGCCTCACCAACCAGTTTTCCACCCGCCCGACACGCGAACCGAGGTTTCGGAGTTTCGCTCCGTTCTTGATGGATGAGCGTCGGAGTGAAAGGGGGTTTGGGGGAGAGGGCCCCACACCGCACGCGCGCCTGCGTGGGTCACCGAGAAGGTAGGAGCCTCCCGCAGACGCGCTCGCGGGTGGCAGACCGCGAGCCCCGCTTCGTCAACGCACCGTGATCGAGCGAAGGCTGATCATCCCGAGTTCTTTCTGGTCGGGGTAGCGCCCCCAGACGCTCACCATGTAGCGTCCTGGTTTTTTTCCGAGTGGAATTTCGATTTCGAACTTCGCTCCGTTGACCTTGACGGGCTTGGGCGTGACGTACCCCTCGGGCGCGTACAGCGTCTCAGGCGCCGGCATGGCGTAGGTGGAGGTCTGATTGAGGTCCGCCGCGGTCTTCGGACGCGCTGGATCGATGCGGCCCAAACCGACACCACCAAACTCCACCGGAGCCTTGATCTCCCCGGCCACCCGGATTGTCTGACCGGGCTGAGCCTGGGTGGGTAGCGTCTCGAGATCGACGTAGTTGTCCGTGAACTCCTGAGCCATGCACGGCTGCTCGACCCCGACGGGCTTCGCGAGCCCCACGCCGAGCCCATTGTGCCAGCGCTTGAGGATGTTGGTGCGGTGCCCGTCATTGGGAGGCTGCTCGTCGTAGAAGGCGTTCTCGATCCGCTCCAGCTGGATCGGGTCGAAGCTGGGATTGGGGTCCAGCTCCCGCGGCGTCCCGTCGAAGAAGCAGGCAGCGTTCTCCTGGACCAGGTGGGCACCTCCCGCCTCGGAGTAGCGCTGTTCGGGGACCGAACCATCACTGCCCCAGTGCGCCGTGAACCCAACCCGGGTCATGTCCGCGGCATGGCGCCGAGCCGCCTTGGCGGCGGTCTCGTCCCACTCGACGGGCTCCAAGCCGTGGGCTGCGCGGTGGCGATTCACCAAATCCACCACGTAGCGCTCCGCCTGCTCCACATCGAGCGGGCCTGTGGGGCGCTCGAGGGGCGGCGGCTCGGGATTGGAGTTGCGAGGCCCACAGCTCAGCACGGCGAAGACCAGCGGCCAAAGGATCCAACAACGCATGCAAGTGCCTTAGCACTAGCAACCCTGCAGCCTCCCTTCGACGAGAATCCGCAAGGCGCGGCGCAGGACCTTGTGCGCACACACATCTGGGTTACATTCCGCGCCCAGTTTTGCCCTCGAACCCCGCCGCTGAGGCGGACTAGCAAGAAAGACGCTGACGAATGCTTGATCTGCCGGATCCCGGACTCTATCGCACCACCCAAGCTTACCCGGGACACGAAGAGGAGTTTCCCGCGGGAGTCCTGGTCTACCTGGGGCAACCCGAGAACGGTGGCATGAAGTTCATCGTGAAACCGGGGCGCAACGAGAACAACCGATGGTTCTGGGGTGAGCCCACGACGCCATTGCGCTCGCCCACCTGGGCGAAGACCCTCAAGCAGCTCCCCCCCGAAGGCTTCTACACCCTACCCGACAGCATCGAGCTCGAGGGCGGTGGGCGCTGGCTGAAGAACGCCATCATCCAGCTCGGCTACAACAGCAAGGGCCAGGGGATCATCTTCGTCGGCGAGCGCCGCGACGGTGAGGCGACCAACGCGCTGTACTTCAGCGATCGGGGTCTGATCATCGACGACACGATGCTCGAGCGCCTCGAGTGGGCGCCGATTCTGCCCGTTCCAGCTAGCTGACTCCCACCAGGAGCTCAGCGCCCAACGCGCTGGCGGGCTCAGCCCGCCAGCGTTCTGCGTTTGTACCAACCGCTCGATGGACACGCGCTCGATGGGGGACGTTGCGGGACACCGCGCTCGATGGGAGACGCTGCGCTCGATGGGGGACATTGCCCGCAGTTGGGTGCTTCACACCCCGACCACCAGCCACGAAACCGCCACGTTTCGCTGCGGGAATTCCGGCGCGCCAACCGCCGGAGCGCCACAGCCCGCAGTCCGTCCGTGGAAATCCCGCCCGAGAGTTCGTTGAAGACCGAGTCGCCTTTCACCGTGGATACGAGCAAGCAGATCATTCCGACCATGTTAAGCTCTGCGGGCTCGTTGATTGGGCGTTGCTGTTCCTAGCTTTCTGGGGAACACGCGCAGCACGACCCCTGAAGAGGTGACATGACTCGCTACTCTGCACTCCGAATTCGCTCGCTGACTTCCCTGTCCGTGGCGGCCGCGGCCACGACTCTCAGCTTCGCAGCTTGTGGCGGTGGCGAGGACAACACCGCCGGCGGCACCGCAGGCTCCGACAGCGACGCAAGCAGCACCGGAGGCAGCGCGGCGACCGGAAACGGCGGAAACGGTGCGGGGTTCAACATCGACGCCTCGACCAATGACGGAGCACTGACGGCAGACAGCGCCTGCGAGAGCCAGTCGGCCGAGGCCACCTTGGTGAAGAAGCCTGTCGATATCATCATCGTGATCGACAACTCCGGCAGCATGAGCGGCGAGATCCAGGCCGTGCAGAACAACATCAACGTCAACTTCGCCAGCATCATCGGCAACTCGGGCATCGACTATCGGGTCATCATGCTCGCCCGTCACGGCAGCTACAGCAGCGGGCAATCGGTCTGCATCGAAGCTCCCCTGAGCGGCATCCCCGGGGGCGGCTGTTCCCCGCCCC
>JAUILJ010000229.1 GCA_030433055.1 Polyangia bacterium | reverse complement strand
CCCCGCAGACCCGTTGTTGGTCTGGGAGACACGCTGCTCGGCACGCGCCAGCAGGCTCTCCAGGTCGGGGCTCATGCCCGCGTGGGCTATGGCCGGCTCCGAGCTCTCCAGGGAGTCGGCGTCCAGGCTCACGCCGAGCGGAACCGGGGGAGGCAGGCTCGGCATCGCCGAGTCTGGATGCTGGCTCGAAGCTGGCGGCCGTGAACTCGGGACGACGAAGCTCGGCTCGACCATCGCGACGTCACGCTGGTTGGCGCGGATCTCCCGCTCCGAGTGTGGCGGGTTGCTTCCTCGCGGAGGAAACGAGCGGCGCTCCAGGAGCACCTCGGGCGTGCTCGGCGGCGGAACGCTGGGCGTGATCAAGGGCCGATGGGAGTGCGGTGGGCTGAGCGGCGGCGCGGTGATCGGCGGCGACGACGAGGGCACGTCGCTCCGGCTCCCCGGGGGATGGCTCGAGATAATCTGCGCTGGCGGCGGCCCGATCAGGGCCTCCACCTTGCGCAGCAGGGCATAGGTATCCACCGGGCGGATGAAGATGCCGCTCGACTCGTGAATCACGGCGTCGGCCATCTCGTTGAGGGTGCGCCCTGATTCGCCGAGGAAGATCAGGTCCACGCCGCTGCCGCCGGGGACGTCGCGCAGACGATGGGTGGTCTCCAGAGCGGCATCGGCGTCTACGTCGCACAAGATGAGCGCCGGCCGCTGCACCGCGACTCGATTGACCAGCATCGAGAGTGGAACGTCCACCACCAGGTAGCCGCGCTCACGCAGCGCCTTCGTCAGACGTTCAGCCTCCGCGGAGGCGTCGCTGACGAAGATCAAGGGCGGCCCGGAAGCAGAGCGCGGGACCGGCTCGGATGGCGGGCTGCCGTTTCCCGAATCTTCCCGCACCACGGCCGCATACTACTCACGCCGCGGCGCCCGTTGCTACTCAATCGCCACCGTTCGGCGATCCGCACTATTTGTCGCCATCGCCCATCAGGCGGTCCGCGATCCACGCGCCAACCTTTGGGAACCACGGTGCAGCCACCACCACCACGAGCACGAACACGACCACGAATAACTCACCGTGGGTCAGGCCGAGCTGCGACATGACGAATCGATAACACACGCCCGAGCCGTTGCCCGATGATGTTTGACTTGAGCCCGAGGCAACGAGCGCGCATGACGGGCGGGTGCTGGTGGTCATAGGCCTCGGAACGAACCTCGGAGATCGACTCCGGACGCTGCGAAGTGCTCGGCAGGCGTTGAGCGAATGGGGGGCGCTCGTTGCGAGTTCCAGGGTGTATGAGACCGATCCCGTGGGGCCGAGCCAGCCCGATTTCCTGAACGCAGCGGTCCTGCTCGACACCTCGCTCGACGCACTGGACCTGCTCCAGCGGGTGCTCGACATCGAACGCGACCATGGCCGGGAGCGCCGCGAGCGCTGGGGCCCCAGGACGCTGGATCTCGATCTGCTCTGGAGCGATGGCTCGCCCATCCAGTCCCCAGGCCTGACCTTGCCCCACCCTCGGGTCGTGGAGCGGGCGTTCGCCCTGGCACCGCTGCTCGATGTCTTCCCAGATCACCCGGCGAAGGTGGAGTTCGAGTCGCATTTTCAGCGTTCGGATCGGAGGGGGGTGAGGTGCATTGCAGTCACACCCGAATGGGACGAGCGTGTCACCGACTCGCTCGAGGAAACCGCTACAGGGCCCTCAAAAGGGCGCTCGGTGGCGAATTGACGCAGTGATTACGCGAGGCGTCGCACCGCCTAGACTCCTTGAGCGTGAGGTGGTAGACGCCGCGCGCCTACAAGGGCCCGGAGCCACGTCGGATTCGATGTGTCGAGCCGGAGATATCGTCTGTTCGCGCCTCCGCGGGCGTGAATTGTCTGCTAGGTCTCGTCGCCCTTACCGGGCTTTCGCTTCAGGTGGTTCGCTCCACCGGCGCGGGTCACCACCGGCCTGAGCCCCACCCTGACTGCCCCTCTCCCGCTAATCCCGAAAGTCGAAGGTTTTCACTAGGATGCCCTCCCTCGGAATCACCGCCACCGCCCTGCCTGGGGTCAGCGACTTGAGTTCGCTGCTCCCGGCACCTCGCGTGCTGGCGAGTATCGAAGTCGACCTGCTCATCACCTTCATCCCTCAGATGGTGATCTTCGCCTCACTGGCGGTGCTCCTGAAGGGCCTGCTCTTCGATCGTGTGCTCAAGGTCTTCGAAGAGCGCGAGAAGCGCACCGATGGCGCCCGCGCTGAAGCCCGCAAGATGCAGGAAGAAGCCGGCGAGCTGTTGCGCAAGTACGAGGCCGAGCTCGACCGCGTGAATCGCGTTGCTGCGGAGGAGCGTGAGAAGGTGCGTGCGGAAACGGCCAAGCTCGAAGCCGAGATCCTCGCCGAGGCCCGCGCTGCGGTCACGAAGATCGTCGAGCACGGCCGCGACCGGCTGGAGGAAGAAGTGAAGGAGATCCAGTTCGACCTGGGCAAGGCATCCAACGCCCTCGCGGGCGACATCGCCTCCAAGGTGCTGGGGAGGCAGGTCGGATGAAGCGTCTGTTCGCCATCCTTCAGTTGCTCGTGCTGTTGCTGGCACCCGCCGCGGCGTTCGCCGCCGAGGGCGGCCAGGAGGGCGGCCATGGTGAAGCCCACGGCGGCGAGCACCACGGCATCAACTGGTACTACGGCAACGTCTACGAGTCGGATGAGATCGATCATCCGACGCTCATCGCTCGCCCCAAGGGCATGGCCCCGCCGGTCACCGCTCTGCTGCTGAACTCAGCGCTGCTCTACCTCATCCTGTTCAAGATCCTCGGACCTGGGATCAAGGAAGGGCTGAAGAAGCGCAAGCAGGACATCATGAAGGGCATGGACGACGCCGCGAAGATGAAGAAGGACGCGGCCGTCTCGCTCAAGCAGTACGAGGACAAGCTCAAGCACATCGACGAGGAAATCGATCGGGTGCGGCGTGAGATGCGAGAGGCAGCGCACGCGGAGCGCGAGCAGATCCTCCGGGAAGCAAAAGAGCGGCGAGATCGCATGGAGCGTGAGGCAAAGCTGCTGATCGAGCAGGAGATCAAGGCCGCTCGCGAAGAGTTGATGCGGGAGACGGTGCGCGCCGCGGTCAGCACCGCGGGCGATCTGCTGGTCAAGCAGCTCTCGAGCAGTGATCAGCAGCGTATCGCTGATGAGTACCTGACGAGCCTCGAGCAGGCCGTGAACGCCAAGGGAGGCCAGGCATGAGCGCCGGAGCCGTTGCAGAGCGCTACGCGAAAGCCATCTTCGAGCTGGCCAACGAAGCCGGCCAGCTGTCGCAGGTCGCGGACCAGCTGGGCAAGCTCGCGAGTGCCTACAGTGAGAGTAAGGAACTCCGCGCGGTGCTCGACAACCCGTTGGTCAACGAGCAGCAGCGCGAGACCATCCTCAAGGACGTCGCCGGGCGACTCGGCCTGGCTCAGCTCGCGCTCAACAGCGTGCGCTACATCGCGCAACGTCGCCGTCTCTCGGTGCTGCCCGATATCGCGCGGCGTCTCTCGACGCTGTCCGATGAGAAGGCAGGCATCATTCGCGCGACAGTGATCAGCGCTGCTCCCCTGGGCGAGGCCTACTACACCAAGCTCAAGGCTCAGCTGGAGAAGTCCACGGGCAAGAAGGTGCAGCTCGCCCGAGAGGAAGACCCCTCGCTGATCGCCGGCGTCGTCACGCGCATCGGCGACAACACCATCGATGGCAGTCTGCGCGGTCGTCTCAACGACCTCGAGCGCAAGCTGCTCCACGCCTGATCGGCGTTCGCGCCCGCGGGGCGCGAGTCAACTGACATCAAGAAACCCTAACGCCTGAAGTCGAACGCCGCTCAGTCGGCCGACTCCCCAAGGCTAGCCCCGACAGCCGTCTCTCGCAGACACCGCCTCCAAACCGAGCATTCGCTCACGGAATAAGAACCATGCAGCTCAGCGCCGACGAGATCTCTCAGATCATCAAGAAGCAGATTCAGAACTTCGACCGCAAAGCCTTGGTCCAGGAGACCGGCACCGTCCTCACCACCGGTGACGGTATCGCGCGTCTGTACGGCCTCGAGGGGGCGATGGCTGGTGAGCTGGTCGAGTTCCCCGGAGAGGTGTACGGCCTCGTGCTGAACCTCGAGCAAGACTCCGTGGGTGTCGCCGTTCTCGGTAACGCGACGGCAGTGCGCGAGGGCGACACCGTCAAGCGGACCGGTCGTATCGCTGACGTCCCCGTGGGTGAGGCGCTGCTTGGGCGTGTCGTGAACGCCCTGGGTCAACCCATCGACGGCAAGGGCCCGATCGAGAGCAAGGAGCGCCGCCGCATCGAGCTCAAGGCGCCGGGCATCATCGGTCGTCAGCCGGTCAAGGAGCCGCTGCAGACGGGCCTCAAGGCCATCGACTCGATGATCCCCGTCGGCCGCGGTCAGCGCGAGCTGATCATCGGTGACCGTCAGACCGGCAAGACGGCGATCGCCATCGACACGATCATCAACCAGAAGGGCAAGGGCGTGCATTGTGTGTACGTCGCCATCGGTCAGAAGGCCTCGACGGTCGCCCAGGTCGTTGACCGGCTCGCGAAGTTCGGGGCCATGGAGTACACGACGGTCGTCGTCGCCTCCGCGACCGAGGCCGCGCCCCTGCAGTTCCTCGCGCCCTACACCGGCGTTACGATTGGCGAGTACTTCCGCGACACTGGCCGTCACGCGCTGTGCATCTACGACGACCTCTCCAAGCAGGCAGTGGCGTACCGCCAGCTATCCCTGCTGCTGCGTCGCCCGCCGGGTCGCGAGGCGTACCCCGGCGACGTGTTCTACGTTCACTCCCGCCTGCTCGAGCGCGCAGCGAAGATGGGCGAGCGCTACTTCGTGGTGAAGAAGGGCACGGAGGTTCCCCCGGGCGACTGGGAGTTCCGTGGGGAAGATGGCCAAGCCTACATCGGCGAGGAAGCCGAGCACGACGCGAAGAAGTCCCTCGATGGCATGGCCAACAAGGCGGACCTCGAGGTGAAGCGCGATCCTCACTCCGGCGGGTCGCTCACCGCGCTCCCCATCATCGAGACCCAGGCCGGTGACGTTTCGGCGTACATCCCGACCAACGTGATCTCGATCACTGACGGGCAGATCTTCCTCGAGAGCGATCTCTTCTATTCAGGTGTTCGCCCGGCCATCAACGTCGGTATCTCCGTCAGCCGCGTGGGCGGCAACGCGCAGATCAAGGCGATGAAGAGCATCGCGGGTACGCTGCGCCTCGACCTCGCTCAGTATCGCGAGATGGCGGCTTTCAGCCAGTTCGCCAGCGACCTCGACGCCGCCACCCGGGCTCAGCTCGAGCGCGGGAAGCGCCTCACGGAGATCCTCAAGCAGGGACAGTACGTGCCCCAGCCCGTCGAGCGTCAGATCGTGATCATCTACGCGGGCACCAAGGGCTTCCTGGACAATCTCCCGGTCGAGTCGCTGAAGGCGTTCGAGCAGGAACTCTTCCTGCACATCGACGAGAAGCACTCGAGCATCTGGAAGGACATCACCGAGAAGAAGAAGCTCGACGACGACCTGACCAAGAAGCTCGACAAGGTGCTCAAGAAGTTCGTCAAGGGCTTCGTAGCCTCGAAGAAGGACTGACGAGTTGGCCAACCTCAAGGAAATCCGCAAGCGCATCGCGAGCGTCAAATCGACGCAGAAGATCACGCGGGCCATGAAGATGGTTGCGGGTGCCCGCTTGAACCGGGCGCAGCAGCGCATCACCGCACTGCGGCCCTACGCAGTGCGCACCGGTCACGTGCTGCGCGAAGTCGTCTCCGCCGCGGGCGAAGCGGGCCTCGACCACCCCTTGCTCACGGTACGCGAGGAGAAGAGCGTGCTTTTCCTCGTGGTAGCGAGTGACCGCGGTCTGTGTGGCTCGTTCAACTCGAGCATCAACAAGTTCGCGGAGCGCGAGTGGAAGCGCCGCACGGCCGAAGGCCAGAAAGTGCAGATCGCCACCGTCGGTCGCAAGGGGCGCGACTACTTTCGCCGGCGTGGCGCGCCGCTGTTTCACGTGTTTGAAGGCACGTGGGACAACCTCAGCCTCGACGCCGCGCAGGGTATCGCTCGTACGCTGCTCAAGCCGTACCTCGAGAACGAGGTGGACGCGATTTACATCGTCTACAACGAGTTCAAGAGCGCCATGACCCAGGTGGTCAAGGCCGAGCCGTTGTTCCCCCTGGGGCTGCCCACGCCTGAGGAGTCGGAGGTCCCCAACGAGACCGACGAAGTCGAGTTCATATTCGAGCCCGACAAGGCCGCGCTGATGAACCGTCTGGTCCCCATGTACATCGAGATCAGCATCCTGCGGGCGCTCTACGAGTCGATGGCCTCAGAGCTTGGCGCGCGGATGACCGCGATGGACTCTGCGACGAAGAACGCGGGTGACATGATCGGATCGCTGACGTTGCAGTACAACCGCGCGCGCCAGGCAGCGATCACCACGGAGCTGATGGAGATCATCGGCGGCGCCGAAGCCCTGAACGGCTGAACGAGGCGCTCTCACTCGGTCAAACCATGGCGGCAAAAAAAACCTCGCGGAAAAAGCGCAAAGACTTGCGGGCGAAGAGCGCTCGGGCCAAAGCGCACGGCTTACCCGCGCCCGAGGTTCCGGAGCCCCCGAAGAAGAAGGCGGCGGCTCCGGCGGCCACCAAGGCCACGTCTCACGACGAAGACGACGACGATGAGGATCGCAGCTCCGATGCGGGGCCTGCGAAGCCTCAGAAGAAGGCGCTGCCGCCCATCGCCAAGCTCGCGCTCGTGGCTGCGCTCGGTCTGCTGGCGTTTCTGATCGTGACCAAGTTCATGGGGGACAACCAGCCGAAGGCGGCGCCCGAGCCGAGCGCCAGCGCTGCCCAGTCGCTTGCGCCCCCCGAGCGCCCCGCGCTGACACCGACCTCGGAGCCGACCGTGACGGAGGCTCCTGCGGTTTCCGCACCGGTGGAGCCAGAAGTCGACGAGCCCGAGGTGGAAGTTCCGAAGGTCGAGGAGCCCAAGGTCCAGCCGAGCGCACCAGCGCCGAAACCGGCCAACCCGCCAAAGTCCAAGCCGCCCGCGACTGCCAAGCCGACCGCGACCAGCGAGCCCACCGCTACTGCGCAGCCAAAGCCCCCGACCACCGCTGCGTTTCCGACCGCTACCACGCCGAAGCCGCCAGCCGCTCCCACGCCCCCGGTGGCGCCGAAGCCGCCCGCTGGCGACAACCCGTACTGACGGCTCCCCGTCAGGCCGCCCGTCGGAACGGCATCATCGATTGCCGCGGCCAGCGCGGGACGCTACCACACCGCAGGCTGGGTAGGTTTTGTCACCACCCTGGCGTACGGATCAGTGCACGAGCGCCTCGGCGAAGGCGCTCAGGTGAGAAGGAAAGAGGCGACGCATGTGTGGAATCGTTGGTTACGTGGGCTCACTCCAGGCGGCACCGATCCTGATCGACGGACTGCGCAAGCTCGAGTACCGCGGCTATGACTCAGCGGGCCTCGCCGTCCACGATGGCCAGGACATCCACATCGTTCGTGCCGTGGGGAAACTGAACAACCTGGCACGAGCGCTCGAGTCGCGTCCGCTACAGGGGTGCACCGGGTTGGGACACACCCGTTGGGCAACTCATGGGCGCCCCAGCGAGCCCAATGCTCACCCTCACCAGGCCGGCGACGTGGCCGTGGTGCACAACGGCATCATCGAGAACCACGTCGAGCTCAAGCGCGAGCTGGAGGCCGAAGGCGTGAAGTTCTCGTCGGACACCGACACCGAGATCGCCGCCCACCTGGTCAACAAGGCCTTCGCTGGGGGCAAGCAGCCGCTCTTCGATGCGGTGCGTGAGGCGCTCGGTCGGGTACGTGGCGCGTACGCTCTCGCGGTCGTCTCCAAGCAGTCCCCCGACGTGCTGGTGGTCGCCAAGAGCGCCTCTCCGCTGGTCATTGGTGTGGGCGAGGGCGAGATGCTGTGCGGCTCCGACATCCCGGCGCTGCTCCAGCACACGCGTCACATGCTGTTCCTCGAAGATGGAGAGATGGCGGAGCTCAGGTCGGGCGGCTACCGCATCGAGACGGTCGACGGCAAGCCAGTCGATCGCAAGCCGAAGCGCATCGACTGGAGCCCGGTCCAGGCGGAGAAGGGGGGCTTCAAGCACTTCATGCTCAAGGAGATCTTCGAGCAACCCCGCGCCGTGGAGGACACGCTGCGTGGGCGCGTACTGCGCGAAGAGGGCAACTTCGTCGCCGCGGAGCTGGGTCTGGATCCAGAGACCCTGCAGAAGATCGACCGCGTCTACCTGTTAGCGTGCGGAACCAGCTACCACGCGTGTCTCAACGGCCGTTACTGGATCGAGGCGCTCGCCCGCATCCCCGCGCAAACGGAGCTGGCCAGCGAAGTGCGCTACCGCGAGCCAGTGTTCACGGACCGCGATCTGGTCGTCGCCGTGAGTCAATCGGGTGAAACCGCGGATACCCTGGCCGCCGTGCGCGCCGCCAAGGAAGCCGGAGCCCACGTCCTGGCGATCGCGAACGTGCTGGACAGCGCCATCCCTCGAGAGAGCCATGGCGCGCTCTACACCCACGCGGGGCCGGAGATCGGGGTCGCTTCGACCAAGTGCTTCACCACCCAGCTCGTCGCCTTGCTGATGCTCGCCATCTTCATCGGCCGGGGGCGAGGAAAGCTGAGTCAAGAACGTGCTGACACCTTGATTCAAGCGTTGGTGGAGACCCCCGAGCGCATGCGGCAAGTGCTGGAGCACGCGGACACCGTGCAAGAGGTCGCGCGCAAGTTCATGCACGCCGAGCACATGCTGTTCCTCGGGCGCGGTCTCGGCTTCCCCATCGCGCTCGAGGGGGCGCTGAAGCTCAAGGAGATCTCCTATGCCCACGCCGAGGGCTACGCCGCTGGCGAGATGAAGCATGGGCCCATCGCGCTGATCGACGAGAACATGCCCGTCGTGGTCGTGATGCCCAAGGACAGCCAGTACGAGAAGACGGCGTCCAACGTGCAAGAGGTCAAGGCACGCCTGGGCCAGGTGATCGCGGTGGTGACCGAGGGTCATCAGGAAGCGAAGGACCTCGCGGACTACTGTCTCCCCATTCCAGAGGCGAACGAGGTGGTGCTCCCGCTCCTCACGGTCCTCCCGCTTCAGCTGCTCTCCTACTACGTCGCGGACCTGAAGGGGACGGACGTCGATCAGCCGAGAAACCTTGCGAAAACCGTCACGGTGGAGTGACGCCGGCTCCGGCGTCGTGGGCACCCCGCGGATCAGAACCCGTCTGGTTGGTTGACGCCTCTTGGCGATCCGGTTTGGTTGCGGCCATGCGCACTACCTTCGCCTGTTTCGTGTCGCTCTCGCTGCTCGCGGCGGGCTGCGGCGGCTCCGCACCTGAGCCCGCCGCTCCTCCGGAGCCGGTACCCGCGGCAAAGTCGGCCAAACGAGTAGAGCCCACCCCGGCGCCTGAAGCGCAGGCCGAACCGGAGCCGGAGGACAGCCCGATGGCGATCCCGAAGGCGTGTGCAGACGCCAAATCGGACGTGTGCACTCCGCCGAAGAAGTTCGTCGAGAGCCTGTGCAAGGGCACGTACATGGGTGTTGCCCTGAAGATGTTCCGCAAGGGAACTCCGTTTACGCGCGGATACCTGACGCGCAAGACGAAGGCCT
>JAUILJ010000228.1 GCA_030433055.1 Polyangia bacterium | reverse complement strand
GATGGTGCGGCCGATTTCGTTGGCTTTGCTGTTGGTCAAATTCTCAAACACATCTTTGAACTCATGTTTGATGTTTGCATCACGTCGGCGGAAATAGTCCTTGCCTTTGCGCCCGATCATCTCGCCGCTCGAGATGTAGTCCCGCAGGTTCTTGCGGATGCGCCCACGCACGATGTTGCGGAAGCGCGAGTGATCCTGATCGATCTTCAGCGACATGATCCCCCTGACACAGCTTGCACGATGTTCAGTCTCGCACGGGCCCGGAGGTGCGACTACCGGAAACTAGCGGGGCGAAACCCCGCATGTTTTGCAAGTTTCCGAGGCCACGGCGACGCGCCCCTGCGTCGCCGAAACGCAGCCAGGGGATCGGGTGAGGCGCGCTGGTTCGGCGTGTAGCTTCAACCTGGACGGTCGCGTACAGTGCGACAGCGGCGTTGGTCGGCTTGCCAAGCGCGCGAGCCACAGCTGAGCGGCGCCGTATGACAGCCGCGGCTCACGAGCTGGGGAACCTCACCCCCAAGAACTTCAGGAACGCGCGTGGCGTTCCCACGTGCTCGCCTTTGCGCTTGCGGCGCTGCTGATCCCGGTTCCACTCGGCAACGCGATCGTAGTACGCGTGCTGGTCGGTGTCGTGGCGCTCGCGCATCTGGCGGATCCCCTCGACGTCGTTCTGCCCATCGAGCGCGTAGAGGCAGTCCGTCGCCTGGATCAGCGTGAGGCGCTTGAGCCCACCATCGCGCTTGAACTGTGGGTCGAACGGGAACACCTGACACCCAGTCGGGCGGTGATCGTACACGGTACAGCGATCGTCTTTCCCGAGATAGCGACAGCGGCCTCGGCGGTGCCCCAGCACCATGACCCGCTTGCCCTGGCGCAGGCGCACGAACGCTTCGGGCTCGTCCTCCATGGCGATCTCGTGACGCGTGACCCACTTCACGATCGACAGCGGCGACTCGCCGGTGTGGGACACGAGCCGCGACAGGTCGACGTCGTTGAGCGGTAGCAACGGCTCCTTGCAGCAATTGCCGCAGCCGGTGCACCGAAACTTGAGGAAGCGCTCTCCTACTGCCACGTCGCCTCTCCTCGGTTGCGAAGTCAGGCTCCAGCGCGAAGCAACTTCGCCGCTTCGATCGCGCCGTAAGTGAAGATCACGTCGGCCCCTGCGCGCTTGAGCGACGTGAGGCTCTCCAGCAAGCAGCGGTCGAAGTCGAGCCAGCCTTGGGCAGCCGCGGCCTTGAGCATCGAGTACTCGCCGCTCACGTGATAGGCGGCCACGGGCAGCGCCGAGTGCTCCCTCACCAGGCGCACGACGTCGAGATATGGCAGCCCCGGCTTGACCATCAGCCAGTCGGCGCCTTCGGCTTCGTCCAGGGCGATCTCACGCAGCGCCTCACGGGAGTTTCCCGGATCCATCTGGTAGGTCTTCTTGTCACCGGCACGAGGTGCCGAATCGAGTGCCTCGCGGAAAGGACCGTAGAACGCCGAAGCATACTTCACCGCGTAGCTGCAGATCCCGACGTCGGTGAAGCCGGCCTCGTCGAGAGCATCGCGGATCGCTCCGACCCGGCCATCCATCATGTCGGACGGGGCGACGATGTCCGCGCCCGCCTTGGCCTGAGCCACGGCCATACCAGCGAGCACCGGCAAGGTTTCATCGTTGTCGATGCGGTCGCCGATCAGCACTCCGTCGTGACCATCGGACGAGTAGGGATCGAGGGCCACGTCAGTGATCACCACGAGCTCTGGAAGCTCCTGCTTGAGCGCCCGCACCGCGCGCTGAAGCAACCCTTCCGGGTTGAGCGATTCCTTGCCGCGGGGATCTTTCAGGTGATCCGACAGCGCGGGAAACAGCGCTACTCCCGGCACCCCTAGCTCGAGCGCTTCACGGCTCACCTCCACCAGCTGCTCGACCGAGAGGCGCGCGTGACCTGGCATCGATCCGATCGGCTTGCGGTCGGGCAGATCGTGCACGAACAGCGGCAGCACGAGGTCGCTCGGCGTGAGCACGGTCTGACGCTGCATGGCGCGCAAGCCGGCCAGGCGGCGATTGCGGCGCGGGCGGTCACTCAACAGGATTTGATACGCGCTACTCATGGCCCGAAGTTATACCGCGGCCGTGCCTGGCACCCAGGAGTATTGGGAGGGCATTCACTCTTCGACGCCGAGCACGTCGAGGTAGGTGCGGCGCACCATCTCCGTGACCCGCTCGTACTCAGCCAGCAGCTGCTCACTCGCTTGCGGGCGGACACCGGAGGCGCTGGAGCCCGCGGAGCGGAAGCCCATGCGCCGCGCGAGCTGCTCGATCTCCGCGGTGTTCGGATCCAGCGTCGTGGAGCTGGTACCGCGCCGCACGTGGATGCGCTGCTCCAGGCGCCTCAGGAAGCGGTATGCCTCCTTGAGCAGCTTGAACGCCTCTCGCGACAAGTAGCCACCACGCTCGAGCGCCGTCAGCGCGAGCAAGGTGTCCGGGGTGCGCAGGGAGGTGTCTCGCCCATGGCGCATCTGCAGCCACTGCACCGCGAACTCCACGTCGAGCAGCCCGCCGCGGCCAGTCTTGAGATCCCGTCTGCCCCCCCGCTCGTCCGCCAGTTCGGTCTGCATGCGCATACGCAGACGATGCAGCTCACTCACTTCCGGCGGCCCGCCTTCGTAGGCCGCCGTCGCGGCGATCTCCAACAGCCTCGCTCCGAGCGCGCGGTCCCCCGCACAGAAGCGCGCGCGCAAGAGCGCCTGGCGCTCCCATGCCGCGCCGCTCGTCACCACGCTGGAACGCTGGACGTCGTCGGTCGCGTCGCCGAGGGCGACCTGATGGTAGCGCGCGAACGCGGACAGGTTGGTCACCAGCAGGCCTTGAGAGCCGCTCGGGCGCAGCCGGGTGTCGAGCTCGTAGCCGGCTCCCGACGCGTGGGGCGCAGAAATCAGGCGGATCACCCGCTGAGCCGTGCGGCTGTAGAAGTGCGCAGCGTGGTGCCCTTCCGGCACCGCGTCGGGGTCGTAGACGAACAGCACGTCGAGATCCGAACCGTAGCCGATGTCGCGCCCACCTAGTTTCCCCAGGGCAATAACTGCCAGGCCGCGAGGCTCTTGAGCGCCGATCTCGTCGGGCGGCACCCCGGCGCTCAGCCCGAGCTCGAAGCGCACGGCGTGCTGCAGGACTTCGTCGGCCAATGCGCTGAGCAGCCGCGTGGCCTGGCGGGTGCCGATTTCTCCTGCCAGGTCCGCCACCGCGACGCGCACCATCACCCGCGCGCGCGCACGGCGCAGCGCCCCGACCAGCTCCTCGCGAGCGTCAGCGATGTCGAGCTGCTCCTGGAGTTCCTGCCAGTGCTCGAACTCGGCGACCTCTGCGCGCACCGCTTGGCGCACCTGTTCTTCGGTGATGTGCTGGCCTGCGAACAGCACCAGATCGGCCAGATCGGGGCGGGCGACCAGCGCGTCGCTGACGAACTGGCTGGCGCCGAGCACGGTCACGAAGCGACGCAGCGTCTGCGGCGACTCGGCGAGCTGGCGGATGTAGGCGGAGGCGTCGCGAAAGCGCTGGAAGAAGGAGCGCAAGCCTCTCGCCGCGAGCTCGGGATCGGCGCTCTCGGTGATCGCGTCGAGCACGTTGTCACCGAGATCTGGATGGCGCTCTCGAGTGTGAGGGCCGAGCAAACCAGCTGGTAGCCGCGCCAGAGCCTCCAGGTGCTGCGCGACATCGTCGCTGCCCAGGGTCTCCGCCACGGCCTTCTCCAGCGCGAGGCCGCCAGCGTCGATGTGGAGGAAGACCGCCTGGTAGTCCGACGGAGGTCTCGGGGCTTCGGGGGCGAGGCCGGCGAAGTGTTCTGCGACTGCCTCCCGAGCCAGGAACAGCGCCGCGTTGAGGGACGCCGCGCCATCGAAACCCAGCACCTTGGCCAGGTGCTCGACACGATCGCTCTGCGTGGGGATGAGGTGAGTTTGCAAGCCGGAGTGCCACTGCACCGCGTGCTCCAGGCGGCGCTGGAGCCAGTAGGCTTCGCCCACCTCTCGCACCTCTCGGTCGCTCACCAGGCCACAGGCGCGCAGGCGCTCGAGGCCACGAGCGAAGCTCGAGACGCGCAGGTTTGGCTCCTGTCCGCCCCAGATGAGCTGGAGCGCCTGCACGAAGAACTCGGCCTCACGGATCCCACCGGGGCCAAGCTTCAGGTCGCGCTCGGGCGCCTCGGATAGTTCCGCGCGGGAACGCAGCACGAGCTCGATCATCGACGTCGCCAGGCTCGGGTCCACGCGCCGCCGATACACGAAGGGAACGATGACCTCGCGCTCGAACAGCGCGCCCAGCTCCCGGTCGCCCGCGATGGGACGCGCCCGGAGCATCGCGGCGCGCTCCCAGAGCCGGCCCCAGGTCTCGTAGTAGCGATCCGCAGCGGCCACGCTGTTCACCAGGGCACCCCGGGAGCCTTCAGGGCGCAGGCGAAGGTCCACGCGCCACACGCTGCCGTCCTCGGTGAACTCCTCGAGGCTGGCCACCGCGCGGCGCGCGACCCGGGTCCAGTGCTCGTGCACCGACAGCTCGCTGCCGCCGTCGTCCGAGTCGTAGATGAAGATGATGTCGATGTCGGAGCCGCAGTTCAGCTCGTAGCCTCCGAGCTTGCCCATGCCCAGGGTTAGCATTCCGCTCAGGCGTTGGTTGCCGCTGGCATCTGGCTTGTGCAGCGGCTCACCGAAGCGCCCCGCCACGTGCTGCGTGGCCTCGGCGAGCGCTACCTCGAACAAGACTTCCGCAAGGATACTCAGCTCGTGCGCGGTGTCCTCGATGCGCGCGCCGCCCAGGTTGCGCGGGAGCACCTCGCGCAAGGCGATGCGCGCTCGCTCGGCCCAGCTCGAGCGCCGCAGGCCCCGGCGCACTGTCTCCAGCTCCTCCAGATCACCGCACAGCTCGACCAGGAGCCCTGTCATCTCGGAGCCAGTGCGCGGCGTCGACCAGCCCTCGAAGGCGATGCGGTCCAGCGCCTCCAGCTGCCAGCCATGCACCGGGGCGAGCGGCGGATACGCCGTACCCAACACCACACCCAGCGCACGACCAGGCGCTTCGTCCCCGCGCTGGCCCATCAGCAGGTCTTGCTGCAGGCGCTTGGCGGCGTCTGGATCGAGGCGCTCCGCATAGGCTACGAGTCCGCGAGAGGAGATCATCGCGGAGCAGAGTAGCCGGCAACCGCGCAGTGGGTCGACCCACTGAAGAGCGGGCCGAAATACTGCAAGCTGGCTCGCTCCACTTCATCGCGTCTCCTCCCCCCCGGCACATCACCTACCCTCGTCCGCTTCCTCCTCGTCGTACTCAGCGTCCTCGTCGTGCTCCGAGTCCTCGTCGTGCTCCGAGTCCTCGTCGTCGTCTTCAGCGTCGTACTCGGAGTCTTCGTCCTCGTACTCAGCCTCCTCGTCGTCCTCGTACTCCCGCTCGTCTGCGAAGCTGTCCAAGAACTGCTGCGACGGGATCACCCAGAGGTACTCGGCGTTGGCGCTGTGCAGGCGAACCAAGTTGCCGCTACGCACGGTGGCTAAGAAGCCGATCACGGCCAGACCGGTGAGCGCGTAGACGACGAGCTTGGCGTCGCCTGCTCGGTGAGTCGCGAAGACTCCGAACAAGCCCGCGACGAGCGCCACTCCGAAGATACGGTTGAGCACCCAATCCCGATGGTGCTCGTCGCAGACGCCAACGGTGAGCTCCCCGCGCTGAGCAGCGATCAGGTGCAGAAACGGGTGTGCGATGGGAGCGATCCAACCAAAGCCTCGTACCCACATGGGAGTCTTGCTGAGCGTCAGCTCGACCCGCCGTTTGGTCTCGCAGTTGCATCGCACGCAACGCTCGGGCAACTGCCCGCCTTGCGGCACCACCAGGGTGATCCCGTCACGCCAGACGTCCCACGCCAGCTCGTCGGCTTCACGCAACGGCCGAGGAGCTGCATAGACATCATCCACTGGCACGGGAGCGCGCTTCGCCATCCCGCGAGACTAGCGGAGCGAAGCGCGGGAAGCACGCCCCACGTTGTTTCCACGCGGTCGTCAGCGCGGCATCGCCCGTCCGGCAACCACCTCTGGTACGCTCTGCGCATGCGCTGGGGATGGTGGCTGGGACTGCTGGTGTTGGCCCTGGGATGCGGGAAGCCGCGGGCCCCACAGCAGCCCGTCGAGGTTCAGTCAGAGCCGGCCCCGGCGGAAGAGGTGCACGGCATCCAGGCCCGGCGCTGGAGCGGCGCGTGGACCTTCGACCCCGCTCTGCTCCGCCGCATCCCGGCGTCCCCGGCAGAGCTGGTAGACGTACGCGCCGAGTCGCCCAGCATTGCGACCCTCGGTGGGCACGTGGTCTGGCTCGACCTGAGGGACGCCGCGGCCCAACGACGCCTGGCCTCCCTCGACGGTCCGGTGACCCTCGATCTGGCGAGCCTGGACGGGGCGCTGTTGCGCGCCGTGACTCGGCTCTCCAGTCAATTCCCCATAGAAATTTTCTTCGAGGGCCCAGCGGACAAGCCCAAGCTCGAAGCGCTCGCTACCCTCACCCAGATCCACGGTCTAACCGTCTCGACACAAGCGCCGTACGCAACCTCGCTGGGAAGCTACGCGGACTGTAAAGGGCTCAAGTACCTCGACGTCAGTCAAGCCAAACCCAATGGGTGGGTTCTGACCTCACTCCCACCCAGCCTGGAGGAGCTCAGGATCCCGGACGACGTGAGCCCGGGCTACCTCGAGAACCTTGGCAGCCTTCGCCACCTGAAACGACTCGTGGGGGGGCCCTTTCGGTTCGTCGATCTGAGCCCACTGCAGGAGCTGGAGTACCTCGACGTGAGCGGCGCGGCGCGCATCTCGGGATACGACAGGAAGGAGCTGGGATTGACGCCGAACGATCTCGGCGCCCTGCGGCACCTCGAGACGCTGGTGCTCGGGGAACCTCTGAACAAGCGGGAGCAAGTCGCGCCTCTCGCAAGGCTGCCGGCGCTGAAGGAACTCGACTTGGACAAGCAGTACGCCAGCGAGGCCGCCTTGCTGGCGCTGGACCAGCTCCCAAACCTCGAGCGACTGCGCATGCGCCCTCCCTCCGCGGAGCACCTGAAGACCATCTTGGCCCTCAAGAAGCTCTCAGCGCTCGATCTGTCGGACCTCCCTCGCTACGCCGACAAGGAACTCTTGCAGCAGCTATCGGCGCGGCGAAATCTGCGGGAGTTCACTGCCGTATCCAGCGCTTTCGGCGAGGCGGACGCCCCAAGGCTCGCGACGCTCGGCGAACTGGAGAGCCTCGTCCTGATCAGCTCGGTGGTGACAGACAGCGCGCTGGAAGCGATCAGCAAGCTCACGCACCTACGCCGACTCAACCTGGAAGACAGTGAAGTAACCGATGCGGGGACGAAGTGGATCGCCAACTTGCCAGAGCTTCGAGATCTGACACTCAGCTTCACGGACCTTTCCGACGCGGGGCTCGACGCGTTGCGCTCCGCGCCCAACCTGCGGCGCCTCGTGATCCGGAAGACCCGCGTCACCGAGCAAGGCGCGCGGCACCTGGATCACATCCCGGCGCTCGCCTTCCTCGATGCGCGGCAGAGCCAGTTCCGATGTGCTGCCCTCGAGCGACCACTGCTCCGATGCCTAGACGACACCAACAGCCCACCAGCCGACGAGCCGCATTAGTTCCGCAGGGTACCAAGCTCTGCGCCAGTCACTCAGATCGTCAGCTGCTCGACGCTGATGCCGAGGGGCGTGGTCTCGATCACCGTATAGGCGGAGTAGCCGCCGCCCGGCGCCTCCCCGACAGAGCCGACGTTGACGATGCGCGTGTCGCCCACCGCCCAGTCGAAGGCGACATGGCTCCCGCCACACACGATGATATCCGCCGGGTCGTCCCCGATCAGCGCGTTCATCTCTTCTTCGCTGAGCTCTGGGCTGAAGCTCTCGGTGGGATCCGCCGGGGAGCCGTGGACCACCACCATCTCGTCGCCGTTCTCCAGGGATAACCGCGCGGTAATGGGGAGCTTGCCCAGCCGCATCACGATCAGTTCTCCCAGCTGTTCGTGGAGATCGAAGAGCTGATTCAAGCGCGCCTCTTCGGCTTTGTCCTTCGGCTTGATGCGCTCGGGCTCGAGCTCGGAGATGGCTCGATCCACGAGGCCTTGGGTCACGAGCGCCTGGTGCTCGATCAGGATCTTCCAGGTCTCCAGCGGCTTGGGCCCGGGGAACAGCAGGTCCCCGCAGCAAATCAGCTTGTCCCAGGAGAACTGAGCCTTGGAGGCCTCGATCACGTCCTTCAGCTCGTCAGCGTGGCCGTGGATGTCGGAGACACACAGAAAGCGCATGGCGCCTCGTCTGGCATCTTCGCTGCGGCGGCGCAAAGACAATCAGTCGAGAAGCCGGGAAACTCGCGAGTCCCAACGCGGCGAACGGGGCGCAGCACATCGGCTCGCCCCGCCGCCACAGCGCTCCGCCTCAATCCAGCGTGATCACGACGCCCCATACACCGGGGCGCAGCTCGCCGCGCACGAACCCGCTCGTGGGGTCACTGTACGAGGTCAAGTCGATGGCTTCCCCGCGCCCGGTCAACCCCAGCATGCGGCGGCGACCAGGACTCGCGGCTTGATACGAGAGGTGGGTGCCGCCGAGAGTCCCGCCGCTGACCGCCAACGGCAGTGAGGCCAGGTCGAGGCGCATTCCTCGAGGCAATACGCCTGGTAGATCCAGCGGCTCGAGCACGAGCTCTCCGGCCAGCCCAGACGCGTCGACCTCCGCCGCCCAGCCGAGGCCGACCACCTCTGACGCCGCCCGCCTCGCGTGGTAGCGCACCGGCCGCAGGCTGGCGGCCGCGTCTCGTAGCAGCGCGCGCTGGAGCGCCAGCGCAGCGACGCGACCGTCTGAGGCGCTGGGGCGACGACGCATCGCCTCGAGCTCCTCCAGGGCGAGCCCTTTGAGTTCTGGTGGTAGCCAGCGCTCGTCGGTCACCAGGCGGCTGATCACCCTCGCCACACGACTCACTGGAAGCGGGTCGATGTCCCCCTGGAGGATCTCCCACATCATCGGTAGCCCCTGACACGGCCCGCTTCCGTCGGGATTCGGGTACACCAAGGGGCACAGTGGATCGATCAGGTAGGGAAGCTGATCGTGGATCTCGAAGTCCTGGAACATCGCATCCGAGCAGTTGTTGAAGGAAACCGGGAGCGTTGGCAGTTGCGCCTTGAACTGGATGGCCTTGTGAGCCTCAGCGCCCAGCACGCCGTCGCTGACCGCGAGCTTCAGGTCGACCACCTTGGTCTGGTTGAGCCCGCCACCAGCCATGCAATTGAGGGCGAGCGCAAACTGTGACCGCACGTTGCAGGTCATGCTGGTAACCAGGCTCGTTGGATTGAAGCCGTCGCTCTGCACGGGCGGAGCGATAGTGCACGGTCCATTCACCGACCACTGGAACTGCAGCGGGTCGTAGTCCGGATCATCCACGATCCCCTTGATCCCCAAGGTCTCGGTTGCTGGAATGCTCGCCTCGCTGGTGTAGAGGAAGCTGCTCTGCGCGAGGATCGCTGCCGTCGGGGGCCCATCGTTGGTCACCAAGAACGGCACCTGGATGGTGTCGGGTCGGTTGCCCACGCCCTCGGTGACGAGGCCGTTGACGTTGGCCGCGATCCACACCTGGTGCTCGAAGAACGCTTGGCCATTGGGCCC
>JAUILJ010000227.1 GCA_030433055.1 Polyangia bacterium | reverse complement strand
GGCCGCGTTGTGCGGCACGTTGACCATGATGTTGGTCACGATCGTGACGTGCTCGGCGCAGTAGGTCTTCCAGGCGTTGTCGGTCTTGAGCCGGGGGTCGTCCTTGAGCCCAAAGAACTCCAGCGTCTCCAAGGGGTGTCGCCAGACGTCTCGCTCCTGATCGTCACGTGAACGTTGCCCCGAGGAGATGGCTGCACGGAGGGCCTGATCCGTGGCGGGGTCCGCTTGAGCCTGCGTCTCCGGCTTGTAAGGCGACACCCACTCTGGTGCCTTCGGCTCCTCCGGCACGGACGCAGCTGCCGCCGCGCTCGATCCCTCGGGCTCAGTCCCCTGCGGGTTTGGGGGTGAGGCGGTGCCTCCACAAGACGTAACTGCCAACAGTCCGATGTACAGTGCGCTGCGCTTCACGGCGCGGACTCTACACCCATCGAAAGAGCCGTCCACCCCTCGGCGCAGCGACCATCACAGGGACCAACGGCAGGGTGTCAAAAACACCCTGCTGGCCCAGACGTTCCGCGCCTCAGTCTGCGCTCTTGCCCTTGCCGAAGAGCAACGGGTACACCACGCCAGCCAGCGCACCGCCGACGATCGGAGCCACCCAGAACAGCCACAATTGCCCGAGCGCCCAGCCCCCGGCGAACAGCGCGGGGCCGGTGCTACGCGCCGGGTTCACTGACAGGTTCGTCACCGGAATGCCGATCAAGTGGATCAGCGTCAACGCGAGCCCAATGGCAATCGGCGCGAAGCCAGCTGGTGCGCGATCGTCGGTCGCCCCGAGAATGATGAACAGGAAGAAGAACGTGAGCACCACTTCCGCGACGAGCGCCGCGAGCATGCTGTACCCGCCGGGCGAGTGCTCGCCGAAGCCGTTCGAAGCAAAGCCCGCGTGCACATCGAAGCCTGCTTTCCCCGAGGCAATGACGAAGAGCACGCCGGCTCCCAGAATAGCGCCTACCACCTGAGCGATCACGTAGGGCAACGCCTCCTTCGCAGGAAAGCGACCCCCGGAGACCAGGCCTGCGGTCACCGCGGGATTGAGATGGCAGCCCGAAATGTGCCCGATAGCGTAGGCCATCGTCAGCACCGTGAGCCCGAAGGCCAACGCCACCCCCACGAAGCCGATGCCCAGTTCGGGGAACCCGGCAGCCAATACCGCGCTGCCACAGCCACCAAACACCAACCAGAAGGTACCGAAGGCCTCAGCGGCCGCGCGTCGTCCCAAGCTCATGTGACTTGTCTCCTGCAAAGGGCGCGAGGGAAGCGACTCATGCCGAGCCCTGGCCCCCACTAGAAGGAGCGCTCAAGCGCTCGCGGCCGAGTGAGCAAAGGATATACCAATCGACCCTGGTCCCAGCCCAGATTCATCTCCGGACGGAATCCGCACACTTCACGGGGTTTTCCGCGTGACTATCGACGCCCAGGCAACCCCCTGCGCATCGCTCAGGCGGCGTCCGGGGCGGGCGCAGCAGCCCCCAGGCGACGCTGCGTCGTCTCCAGCCTGCAGCTTGCGGGCGACTACTCCTTGGGGAGGTCCTTCGCCTTGGCCATGGTGGTCTCGCTGCAGCCGATGGACAGCAGCCAGGCCTTGCGCTGGTCTGGTGTCCCCTTGCCGACGTACTCGGTGCGCGCGATGCCATCTTCCATGAACTCTCCGTTGCACTCGCTGAAGTGCTCATCGACGGCCTTCTTGCGGGCTTCTGCCCGGCGCAGGTTCTCGACCGCGTTTCCGGCGCCCATCTTGGGCGCCCCGAATTTCGTCTCCAGGCACCAGTCGACCGCACGCTCGCGGCATGCGTCGTACATGTCTTGATCCTGCTTGGGCAGGTCCATGTAAGGCGTGGACGAGGCGCCGCATGCCATCAGCGCCGCGAGCGCTACGCCCCCCAAGGCCATCACATCGCATCTCCGCACCTTGCTGCCAGTAGCCATCGTCACGCTCCCGATGAGAAGTCAGTGTCTCAACGGACTAGCGTGCCGCTCATCGAGGTGCCGGCCCATCCCCCGTCCGGGGGAGCACGGACGCCCAGCACGAAGGAAGCCCCAGCACGAAGGAAGCCCAGCGCGAAGGAAGCCCAGCGCGAAGGAAGCCCAGCTTCGATCTCAGCACTGGGGAGGGACCTGTTCAGAGCAGAAGCAGGACCAGACCGACCGCACCGAAGATCACCAGGAAGAACACGAGGCTCACGACCAGCATGATGACCGTCATGTTGCGCGCGCGCTTGAACCCCTGATCGACGTGGAACTGCTGAAACTGCTGCAGGTTGTTCATGCCAGCGCCGTAGCCGTAGCCAACCTGGGGGATGTTACCTGGCGGCGTGCCCGGATACTGCGCGCCAATCTGCTGCGCGAGCATCTTGTTGATCAACACCTGGTGCTCGGCCGCGCGAGCGTGATGCGGCAGCACCTGACCGCAGAAGGGACAGTTCGGCCGAGTCATATCGTCTAGCGCCAGAGTACCGCCACAGTGCGGACAGTTCATGTTTGGCTGGGTCACGTCCCCTCGCTTTCTGGAGTGACGCTCGGCTGGCAGCGATCACTCGAGACAGTGACCGCTGATTCCGCGCGAAAACACTATCCCTGAACTACTGCGTTCGATGGAATCCATTGCTGGGCTCCACCCTCGAACTGAACCAGGTACTGATTCGGCGCTGCCTGGAGCACCTGCCCAGGGTAGCGATTCCCGTCAGACCACATCACGAGCACGCGGGAACCTGCCGTGATTCCACCCGTCAGCACCGCCGCCGCCTGGCCAAGGCCGAACCCGAGCGGGTTCTGCATGATGCTCGCCGCCGCCGCCTGCTGCTGGAGAACAGCCGGGTTGTTCATCGCCTGGGCGATGGGGTCCTGATTCGCGTAGGCGACCGCTTGCTGCTGCGGCGGCCCCTGCTGCGCGGCGGCGATCCGCTCGGCGCTCTTCTGTACCTGACGTGGCGGCGCACCACCCCGGATCTGCGCCTCCGCTTGAGCCAACTTCTGAGGGTGGCCAGCGTACTGCATCATGTTCTGGGACATCTGGTTGTTCCAGTAGCCTGCAGCCTGGGTCCACTCACTCTGGGTCATACCCACCGCCTGCACGGCGGGCTCGAAGCTGTACACCTTGATCATCGCCGACACGTAGACGAAGTCGTCGTAGCTGATCCGCGTGGCTCCACCCTGACGCTTGGCGAGCGCAGCCTGATACATGGGCATGAAGGCGGTGGCGACCCGCCCCATCAGGCTCATGTCCTGCATCCGCGCCGTCCACCCCGCCTTCGCGGCTTCGTAATCAGCCTGGCTCACTCCTTCCTGAGCCAAGACCTGGGCCGTGCCAGCCGGGTCGTTGTCCTTGCCATCGAGAGCTGCGCCTAGCTCGGCGTAGCGCTCCAAAGAAATCCCATTGATGGGTGCAAACGGATCCATTCTCGCCTCCTGTCCCCAGCAGGCCGGAAGACAGCAGCCCTGTAAAGGGGAATCGCCGAAGCTTCCCAGACTCGGCGATCGCACCCCCAATAAACCGAAACAGCCTCGATTCCGCACGCCAAAAACCGCTGCCATCCTGCCTCGTCAGAGGATTCCAACTCCCCTGAAGGCCGCGAGCCCTGCGAATCACCCGAGACCGCGTCCTGGCCCTGACCCGGGTCCAGCGTCGCGAGCGCGTCACACGGGAACGACTCTACCTCTCGCAACAAATTCCACGTAGAATCTCTTGACCAGCGCGCACCTGTCCCCGGGCGAGTTCGCAAGCTGGACGCTGCAAGCTTGCAGCAGAAGACTGCAGGCCTGCAGTGGGGCCGTAGGTAGAATGCCGGTTGACCCCTCTCGCGATTGCTCCATGTGAGGTCACATGCCCCCAAGCACCCCCGATTTCGCCCAGGTCTCCACCCCAGCCCCGTTCACCGGCGCCCAGCCCCTCTCGTTGCCGCAGCACGGGTTCCGTCTCGAGGTCCCGGAAGGATGGCGGCAGGGCCGAGGTGCGTTCGGCGGCTACGTGATCGCAGCCCTGACTCGCGCCACCGATCAGCTGGAGAGTGACCCTGGGCGCGAGCTGCGCTCCGTCACGGCGACCATCCCGGCTCCGGTCCTCAGCGGAACGGCGGATGTCTGGGTGAGCCCGTTGCGCATCGGCAACGGAGTTTCCACCTGGCAATCATTGCTGGTGCAGGAGCAGGAGGTGCGGGCGCAAGCCACGCTGGTGTACGGTAGGCAGCGGGTGGAGCAGCCGGGCTGGGCGCCAGAACCTCCCCGCGGTCAACCCCACTGGTCAGAGGTGGACGTGGTCAACATGCGCGCACCGATGGGGCCCGAGTTCGCGCAACATTTCGAGTTTCGTCCCGTCGGCCCGGCGCCGTTCAGCGGCGGCAGCGATCCCGTGGCCAGCGGCTGGATCCGAAGCCGAACGGCGCGCGCACCGCTCAGCGCGGCGGACGTGCTCGCGCTCCTGGATGCTTGGTGGCCCGCGTCCTTCGCCCTCGAGGCCGCCCCGCGCCCGATGGCGACGCTAACCTACACCGCAGAGCTGTTGGCGGACCCGACCGCACACGGGGACGCCCCCCTGTTCTACCGCGCCCGGACCGAGGCGATGTACGGCGGCTTCTGCGCCGAGTTTCGCGAGCTCTGGACGGCGGATGGCACCCTCCTCGGCCTGAACCAGCAGACCTTCGTCATGATCCGCTAGCCGGCAGCGATTGCCAGCCGCTCCAATGTCCGGGACACTGGAGTCCATGGGCGGTCAGTTCCTGGGTCACTGGAGCGCGTTCCGACAGTTTCCGCGCGGTTTTTTCGGGTCGGTGCGGACATTGCTGGGAATTTTGGGGTTAGGGCTGGTCGGCTGCGGCACCAGCGACGACGGGGCTACCGGTCAGGTAGCGAAAACAGCGCCCCCAATGCGCGCCATGACGTTCAACACCGGAACCACTGGCGGACTTGGTCACGACAAGCCGCCCGACGACGGGTACACCTCGGCGGAAGCAGCGCTCTCCGATATGTACTACGGCGACGGTCTGGCGTGGCAAAGCGTGGTCGACGATACGCGAGACTTCTTCGATACCTTGAACGCCGACCCAGCCACCGCGATCGACGTGATCGCGTTCCAGGAGATCTTCTACTCTGGAGACTGCGAGGCGGTCCCCGAAGACGCGAAGCCTGGCTTCGTTTGCGAGACGTGGCAAGCGGGTGATCCCAGTGTGGCCCAGATCGTGCTGGGCGCTGGCTACCGCGTAGCGTGCAACATCGACAAGCCCGACAAGTGCATTGCCGTAAGGAGAGATTTTGCGACCATCCGTGGCTGTGACCAGGACCTGTGCCTGAACGCGCTGGCGGGGGCGAGAGTCCCTGACTGCGGTGGCGGGAGCCGCGTGGGGCGCGCGGAGCTGGACCTGATAGGCGGCGGGGAGCTGACCGTCGTGCTGGTACACGGGTCTTCAGGGATCGAACAGAAGGATCAAGACTGCCGGCTCCAGCAGTTCCAGCAGGTGTTCCAACAGATCGATCCTGGCGTCGATGGAGTGAAGAGCCCGCCGGCCGCCAACGGATCCCGGAACCTAATCCTCGGGGATCTGAACACCGATCCCGGACGCAATTTCGACTTCGACGAGAGCGCGGCGTACCTGGCAGAGCGCGCGGATGGCACCCGATTCCACTTCGTCACCGACGTGGGACCCACGGCGCAACCGTCCTACGGGGGCTTGTTCAATATCGACCACATCATCAGCGACTACTTCGTGGGCAGCTGCGTCACGGCGGGCCTGAGCGAGGGAGCACCGGCGGTCACCGGCACCGTCTACTTCGATCACAAACCCGTGTACTGCAGCCTGGAGGCGCCGCAGTAATGCTCGATCAGCTATCGGCCAGCACGACCCAGCCCTGCTCCAGGGCACCCGGGGTGACCGAGGCGAGCAGATTGCACACTTGCTGAACCTCCGCGACGGTGCGGGAGTTGGTCAAGTCGGAGCGCAGGTCCGGGGAGGAACGACGCGACGCGTGCTCCAAGAACTCCATCCAGAAGCGCGTATACGCGACCAGCATCTCGGGGGACTCCAAGGAGATGAACGCCACCTCGAGGAGCATCGCGCTGTCCAGATAGTGCTCGGAGCCTTCCCCATCGATCCAGTTGTGCTCGATGGGCTCTCGGAGCGCGGCAAGCGCCCCCGGCTGCTCACCCCTCGGCGCATACCAACCAGCGCCGACCTCGAGCTGTGAGATCAAATCCGCATAGATTTGATTGCAGATGGTGTCTTTCGTCTCGACCTGTCCGACGAAGAACTCGAACAACGCCTGCTCGAACACCGCGTCGACCGGATAGGTGACATAGCGATAACAGCCGAGGGGCTGCCCCGCCGACAACGAGCAGTTCGCGCAGTCGGGGATGCCGCGCTCGAAGCTCGAGACCTCACGCACGATCCCCGGATACGTCAGCGTGCGAGGGCCGCGCCCGGTCACTGAAACGGTGATCTGGATCGCTTCGCGACGCTCCTCGGGTACGCGTTCCTCGACCAGCCGCTTGTACGCGCGCAGCTTCAGCCGACCGAGGAATCCCTCGGGCTTCAACTCCGTTTGGAGTTGGCAACCACGCCATCCAATGAAGTCCGCACCCATGACTCCTCAGCAGGAGATGGGACCACACGACGCGGCCTGAGTCAAAGCCCACCCGAGGCGAACAACCAAGAGCATGTCATCTGCGAGTCGCCCACACACGCGCGACCCGTTGCTCACAACGTACACACCACTGCCCATGCCACGCAGCTGAGACACCCAGCGCTGCAAGGGCGAAGGCGTGCCGGCAACGGCGTTCACGAAGCACGGATCGCACTTCGCGCGGGTGTGCCACGCGCAGAACGACGTGCCGCCTTGGCGATCTTGAATTCACATCGGCGCGAATTCACATCGGCGCGATGTCACATCGGCGCGGGTGCACATCGGCGCGAGTGCACATCGGCGCGAGTTCACATCGGTGCGATGGGCATCTGGCGTCACGCAGACCTGGGTCACCAGAGACACCACTCGCGCAACGCCCACCCGCATCTTGAATCGAGACTTCATCGCACGGCGAGCTGAGCGAAGACTTGACATCCAGCGCGAGCTTCGAGGGGGCCACCGACCGTATCTGCGCGGATACGAACGTCTCGGCGTGACCACGGCGTGGCGCGAGCGGAAGGCGGGTTACCCGAAGTGCGCCTCTCCCCCCCAGACCCACTCGACACGACATACCTTGGGCTCCGAGCTTTTTAGGGCGCACTCGTTCGACGCTTCAGACTAGTCTCGGCCGGTGCAGCAGCAGACCTTCGACACTCTCACACGCCTGATCGAATGCGCCCACTGTGGGGCTCCCCTGGCGGGCAGCGAGCAAACTCAGGTGCGCTGCTCGTACTGTGGAGCGACGAACCTCGTCGAGCTTCGGCCCCGCGCCGCACCCAAGCAGCTGAACCCTGCCCAACAAATTGCACGGCTGTCTGCCCTGAAGGCCCAGTTCGATCATCCGGTACCCGGTCACATCTACGACATGGATGCGCCGCCACCGCGCCTGCGAGACCTGCACGTCCACACCCACATGGCCTCCTCGGAGTACGCCCAGCTCTGGGGTCGACTGCGAGCGCAGCAAGGCCCGCGCGACCTGGAAGACCAGCGCTCGCTGACCTGGGTCGCGATCATGGCCGCCACCAAGTTCAGCGAGACCGGGCGGCCGCGGGAGGCCCGCGCGAAACTGGAGACGGCGCTCGATCTGGTTGAAGACTCGGGCCTGCGGCACCTGATCCGCTGCGAGCTCGCGCTGTGCGCCATTCGGGCCAAGGAGGCGCACTCCGCCCAGGCGTGGCTGCGCGAGTGCGACCCGTTCGCGGAGGTCTTGGAGCTCGACTCTTCTTTCCGCATGGCAAATGCAAGGCTCGCGCTCCTGGAAGGCAAGCCCCAGCTCGCGCTGGAACAGATCGGGCGAACTCCTGGTGAAGTTCCACTCGACGCGAGCTACGAGCTTCACGCCAAAGGCATTCGAGCGCACGCAGCCGAGCTGATGGGGCACGCGCCAGTGGCAATGGACGAGTCCGAGCTCAACATGCTCCGCAACGAACAGCTCGCCCCAGGTGCGCGCCTGGGGCTAGTCAAGCAGCAACTGAGGAAGGCTCGGGCAAGCCGCGCAAACTCCAGCAGTCTGCTGTTCGTGGCGCTCACCACGTTGCTCAGGGCTCCATGGTGGGCGTTGCTGCTCGCCCTCGTCTCCACCGCCGGTGGCTGCCTGACGAGTACGGGCCCGGTCGGCGGTGCGACCAGCCACCTGCTCTGCCCCCGAGTCTGCGCTGGATGTCAGGGGCCCTACACCCACCTCCAGTACTCACGCAACGACGACAGTGTGTACGACGTGGTGTGCGACAACCCTCGGCACGAACCGAGCGAGCTCTCCAGGGGTGACGCCTTCTCCTATGCTGCTTCCCACGCCGAGCAGCACCTGCCCGGCGGGGGCTGGACGCTGATCGGCGTCGCGTTCTTCGTCTACTTCCCCCTAGCCCTGATGCTGTCCTTCCTCCGATCGGTGAGCGTCCGTGCGCGCATGCGCCGACGCGTCGCCGAGTTCGATCGTCAAATCGCGACCGCGGAGCAAGAGCTGAGGAGCCTCGGTGGCGACCCGCAGGCAGACGAGGTGATTCCTCGGTTCCAACCTCAGCGCGCGATGGTCGGGGTCATCATCATCCTGCTGCCCATCCTGCTCATGGGTGGTTGCCTCGGCGTGAACCTCGGCATGCGCGCCGGCTAAGGCCGATTTACGGCTCGCGACATCCAGCCCTTGTCCGCGCACAAGCAACAATTGCGCTCTCAGGCTACGCGCGATACCGAGAGCGAAACGAGGGAGGAAGCCATGACGCAGAACACTGCGGGCACGGGCAACGGGGGAGCGATCGAGTCGGGACGCGAGCCGGCTCAACGACCGCCGACGCGCCACGTGTACTTTTCGATGACCAAGAGCTTGTGCGCACAGTGCAAGCGTTCGGTTGACGCCAAGATCCAGTTCGAAGGGGACGCAGTCTACTTTCGTAAGTTTTGTCCCGAGCATGGTCACCAAGAGTGCCTCGTGGCGTCGTCGGTCGAGTGGTACCTGGACGCCCTCTCGTTCGTCGCGCCAAACACGCCTCCCCGCGCGGGCAATGGGGAAATCCGCGCGGTAAAAAGTGGCTGCCCTCACGACTGCGGCCCGTGCGCTTCGCATCAGCAGAAGGTGTACATGCCGGTGATCCCCATCACCAGCGCCTGCAACCTCGACTGCCCAATCTGCTACACGGTGAACAAGAACGAGGACGCGCACATGCTGAGTCGCGAAGACTTCGCGCGCATCCTCGAGCACCTCAAGGCACAGCACGACGAGCTGGACATCATCAACTTCACGGGTGGCGAGCCAACGCTCCACCCACAGCTGCCAGAGCTCTTGCGCATGTCTCGAGAGGCCGGGATCAGGCGCCTCACGGTGAGCACGAACGGGCTCAAGCTGCTCAAAGAAGAGTACGTCGAGGAGCTGGCAAGGGTCGACGCGCGGATCGTGCTGTCGTTGGACACGTACGACGACGCGGTGGACAAGCAGCTGCTGGGTGCCACGACCGTGAAATCAAAGCTTAAGGTACTCGACCTGCTCGAAGCCCATGACGCAGGCATCCGCGCTCGCGTCGCCCGAGACCTGAAGTGCACCCCCCGACTCGAAGTACTCGACGATGTCCTCGACGTCCGCGCCGCC
>JAUILJ010000226.1 GCA_030433055.1 Polyangia bacterium | reverse complement strand
TCTGCCTGATGCTCTTGGACACTGCGTGCGCCCCTGCGGCTGGAGGCGATCCAGCGCACCACGCCGACCTCCAGGGCGACATGGGGCTCCTGGAACCCTTCAGAGCCATCTCGCCCAAGGAGCACGTGCCCCATTTCATGGTCATGGACACCGAGGGTGCCGTCCACGACTCGCGCACCATGCTGGGCAAGGGCCCGTTGCTGATCAACTTCTTCGCCTCGTGGTGCAAGTCTTGCGCCGCGAAAGCACCCCTGGTGAGCCAAAGCTTGCACAACGCGCCACCGAACACCTCGGCGCTCGCAGTGTCTCTCGACGACGATTCTACATGGAAATACGTAGAGAACTACGTCTCCGATCACGACATGGACTACCCGGTCATCCGTGGTGCGGAGTTTGCGAAGTTCGCCCTGGCCTTCGATCCGGTGCAGGCGGTTCCCACCGTCGTCGTGGTCGGACTGGACGGCTACGTCGTCGATTTTCAGGTCGGGCTCCGTGAGAGTGACGCCGAGCGGCTCCCGCTCGCGCTTCAGCGCGCCGCTCAGCCCACGGCGCACGCGACGGCTGACCTCACCCCCTACGAAGAAAACCCCTAGTTGTTCCTCGCGGCAACGTGAGGATTCTGCGGCAGAGGCATCAACGTAGCTCGCCGCTGCGCGACGGTCGGTCGGAGTAAGGCTCCAGCGCGTCACGCCCCGCGCGCTCCCGCAGGCGGTTGACCAGCTTCAGCACTTTCGGGTTGAGCAACAGGCGGCGCTGCAACCTGCGCTTGCCCGGGAGGTCCAGCAGGCCGAGCGCGACGATCAGCGTGAGCAAGCCCTGGCCCGGCCCAACCAGCATGATCAGACCAGCAACGAACAGCACCAAGCCCAAGGCGTTCTTCAACAGCCGCAGCAAGAGCCGCCTGGGCGAGAGACCCCGCCAGGGCAGAGCTGGTCCCACGAGCAAGTCAGCGGGCGCCCGCGCCAGGTACAGCGGGATCCCCACGATACACACGACGAAGCTCACCACGGAAACAAGCGTCAGCCAGACCCAGACGGGAACGTGGTGGAGCGAGGACATGCGGGCTCACAGCAACTGGAGCAGCGTGCTCTCGAAATCACCGGGGAGCACGCCGGGGGCAAACCAGACGACCTTGCCCCGTTCATCGACCAGCATGTTCACCGGCGTGACTCCCAGCTCGAGGAACTGCAGCGTATTGCTCTGAGGATCCACGTACACAGGGTAGCTCAGAGAGAACGAATCCCGCCACGTCCTGCAGAACTCGGGCCCCGGGAGAAAGCCCTCGGCGTCGGCGTACATGAGCTGCACGACGTTCAGGCCGCGCGTCGAATATCGATCGTAGAGGTCCTGCATCACCAGCGCCTCTTGCTGACAGGGCTCGCACCATCCAGCACCGATGGATACCAACGTCAGCTCGTGGTCGCAGCGCATCGCATCGGCAGTGAGGGTGTCGCCGTCACAGTCGAGCAGCAGGATGTCCGGGAGGCTCTCACCGAAGTCCGGATCGGTTCCGTACGGCTCCTGCGCTTTGGGGCACTTCGGCGCGGCGTCCTGCGCGGGAGCATCGGGCAAGCTACCATCGAAAGCCGGCCGCCCGCCGCCATCGCTCTCGGGGATCGGCGCGAAGCGCTCGCCAGGGCCGCTGCACGCGGCGGCGACCAGGAGCCCGAACAGGCAGCTGGCGCCGAGTCGAGGGACCCAGCGTCCCATCACCCGCTCCGACCAGCTCGTTGCCTGACCTCGAGACACTGCCACGAGCATAGCAGCCCGCAGCGCAGCACACTGACGGGCGGGGCTAGTTGCCCTCGACCCGCGCCTTGAGCGCCTCATTCACCAGCGAATAGCCCTTTTCCAGCTGCTTTTTCATGCGTGGCCACAGCAGCGGCAGCACCGCGCCGCGAAACTGCTCACCGTGCACGAACACGCAGCGCTCTTCGCCAGCCTCCGTGCGCAGGGGCTCGAGGCTGAAGTAGTGCTCCCCCGCCAGCAGCTTACCGAGCACCCGCGTGCGCGGACCGCGCCAGCGGAAGTCGTGAAGCAACTCGACCCGGTGCATCCGACAGGGGATCGGCACCGCGAGCTTGCCCTGCCGGATCTTGATGTCGATGTCCGCGCCAGGCCGGAGCTCGCCCTGCACGCTGACGATGACGGGGTTCCACTCGGGGTAGCGCGCGAAGTCGGTCAACACGTCCCACACCCGCTCACGGGAAGCAGCTATCTCGATCTGGGTTCGCACTTCTTGCATGGCGCGCGGATCTTGGCGCCAAGCGACGCGCAAAACCAACCCTTGTTTTCATTTCCTCATGGAGTCCGTGAATCACCACCGCCAAACGCAGCGAAGCCCCACGCTTCCACTCGCGCGGAAGGTCGCAGGGCCTCGACTTACGCTGGGTCTGGGGGTGAGGGCAGTCTCTCAGGTACCAACGACGAAGGTCACGCTGGTCGTGCCGCTGCCGCCGATGTTCAGCGTCGCGAAGTTCTTCGCGCCCTCGACCTGGTAGTCTCCTGCGGTCCCGGTGACCTGCTTGTAGGCGTCGAGTAGCTGGCGCACACCTGTCGCTCCCACCGGATGGCCTGCACCGATCAGCCCCCCGCTCGGGTTGATCGGGCACTTGCCGCCAAGCGCGATCACGCCTTCTTCGACCGCCTTCCAGCTCTCGCCTGGCTGGGTCAGCCCGAAGTGGTCGATCGCCATGTACTCGCTCGTGGTGAAGCAGTCGTGGGTCTCGATACCGTCGATGCCGCTGACGTCCGCGATGCCTGCGCGCTTGAACGCGTCGGTCACCGTCGCGCGTACGTGCGGCAGCACATACTCCGCGTTCTTGCTCTCTTCGACCTTGTCCTCGAAGCGCAGGCGGGCGGTGTGATGCCCCCAGCCCTTGATCCGGGGGATGCTGGCCAGCGCCACCCCTCGGACCTTGGCGTACTTTTCCGCATAGCTTTTTGACGCCAGGAAGACCGTGGCCGCGCCGTCGGTCACCTGGGAGCAGTCGGAGATACGGATGCGGCCACCGACCGCGGGGTTGTCATCCGTACGGCACAGCGCGTGGCCCTTGTTCATGTACCAAGTGCGGGTCTGGGCGTTCGGGTTCAACTTGGCGTTCGCGTAGTTGATCGCGCTGATCGCCGCCAGGTGCTCGTCCTTCAAGCCGTAGCGCTTGTCGTATTCGTCACCCAGCTTGCCGAACAGCTTGGGGAACGGAAACTCGATGCCCTCGGCCTCGAGTTCGTACCAGGCAGCGGTGCCGCGATAGTCGCCACCAGTCGCCGAGTCCACGGTCTTCATCTGCTCGATGCCGACCACCGCAGCTACCTCGTAGCGCCCCGCCTCGATCTCGGCGCTCGCCGCGAGCAGGGCGATGCTGCCCGACGCGCACGCCGCTTCGTGGCGCCCCGTGGGCAAGCCGCTGAACACCGGGTGTGCCTCGATGAAGAACGCGCCCAGGTGGCCTTGCTTGCAGTACAGCTCCGCCGCGAAGTTGCCGACGTGGCCGGTCGCGATGTCTCTGGGCTCGAGCCCAGTCGCGTCCAGCGCGCCGCGCACCGCCTCGCGCATCATCGCGGAGAAGTGCTTGTTCTCCTTGCTCCAGTTCCGCGCGAAATCAGTCTGATAGCCGCCCAGGACATAAACTTCTTGTGACATTTCGTTGTCTCCTATTCCTTTGCGACGGTTCAGCGCGCGACGAAGAAGCGCCCGACGTTGACGGTGGGATGATTGAAGAACCGCTGTCCAGGCAGAGCATCCGCCAGCAGCTTGGGCACCGGCACGCCAGCGGTCTTCAGCATGTCCACGGTACGCGTGACACCGATGGTGTCCACCAGCACGCTGGGGGGCGCCCAGTTGAAGCCGGTGCCCATGATCAGATCGATGCCGGTGATGGTGTCGGTGCACTCGCCTGCGCGATGGAAGCCGTAGCTGATGTAGCCAGCGATGACCTTGCGCGCGAGCGCGGCTTCGTCCCCGGGGGCGCTCACGAACGCGGCCATCGCGTCCTCGTAGCGGCCCATGCGGTGAAGCAAGGCGATCTCCTTGATGAACCCCAGGTTGGGCAGCTTGACGTCTTCGATCGGCGTGTACTCACCCGTCTTCGGATTGAGCACCAGCTTCTTCTTGTCCTTGGTGCGTTGGAAGAAGCCGCCACCGGTCTTGTTGCCCAGGGTGCCCTTGTCGATCAACCGCTGCATGTAGGCGGGCAGCTCGAGAGTGGAGTGAGCCTCGTCTTTCGTGAGCTTGTAGATATTGTCAACAATTGCCTTGTGGATATCCCAGCCGACGAGGTCCACCGTGCCGAGCGGCGCCAGCGCGCGCCCAGTGTAAGGGCCGACCAGCTTGTCCATCAGCGCCGGACCGTGTTCTTCGGCGAGCTGAGCCACCTCGTTGAGCACCTTGAATCCGACGCGGTTGCCTGCAAATCCTGGAGTGTCCGCGGTGCGGATCATGGTGCGCCCGAGCAGCTTCTCACAGTAGGCCTGGACGAAGTCCAACAGCTCCGGGCTCGTGTCGCTGCCCGCGACGAGCTCCGTACCGACGATTACGTTTGGCGGATTGAAGAAGTGGATGCCCATGAAGTGGGAGCGGAAGGAATCGCTACGTCCCTCAGCCAGCTTGTTGATCGAGAGGCCCGACGTCACGGTGCCAATGATGCTGTCGGGGCGACGCGCCTTGTCGATGCGCTCGAAGAACTGCTGCTTGAGCTCGAGCTTCTCGGTCACCGCCTCGAAGATGAGATCTGCGCTGCCCACTGCGCGCTCCAGATCATCATCGTAGCTACCGCACTCGACGCGATCGGCCACGGTGGGTGAGCGCACCTGACGGATGGCAGCCTTCAGGCCGTCTTCGGCCTTCGCCTTCGTGCGCGCCAGGAACGTCACCTTGGGCACCGCGTGGGTGAACAACGCTCCGCTCCCGAAGCCCATGGTTCCGTTCGCTCCGAGCACGACGACGTGCTCGATCCGCCGCTTGCCCAGGATGTCGCCTGCCTTGGTGCGCGTCGCGCCGTGGGTTGCCAACTGATTCATCGCTCGCTCCTTCTGAGCGTCGGGCTTGCGTGCTGCGGTGGTGTGCGAAGGGGATGACGCACGTTTACAGCTTTACATCTCGACGCGCTGCGTAGCTTGACTCGCTCGCTCCAGGAAATCAATGGCACCCGCTGCGGCGCGTGAACTTTGCGCTGGAATCACCCCATTTCTGCCAAGTGCCGCGAGCCACACGTCGTTTACAACCGGATTTACAACGTAAACAACCGAGGGCGCCAACTTCAATATCTGTCTGGAACCCTTCCGGCTTCTACACGCAGGTGAGCCGTGGCCGCTGGGTTCCACCCATTGCTCGGCGCTTAGTTGGCCGGGTGGCGCTGCACACCCTGCTAAGAGCGCTGCATGAGCGACGCCGACCTGCCTCACACCCCGCCAGCGTGGCAAGCTGACCTACCGAAGCTCGGAGGTTCCATCGGCGATGCCGCGGACGACTTCGAGGTGGAGGAGATCCCGCTCTACGCGGCGAGCGGCGAGGGCAGTCACCGCTATCTGTGGGTGGAGAAACGTGAACTCAACACCCGGGACGTGGTGCGACTGATCGCCGATGCGGGAGGCGTCGACGAGTCCGAGATCGGCAGCGCGGGACTCAAGGACAGGAACGCTGTCACGCGACAGTGGATCAGCGTCCCCGAGTCCGCCTCAGCACCCGATCAGTGGCGATTGCCAGACGGAGTGCGGATCCTCGAGGTAACGAGCCACACCAACAAGCTGCGCACCGGCCACCTCTTGGGGAATCGCTTCCGCCTCAAGCTGTACGGCTGCGAGCCCGACTGGGCACAACGTTGGTCCGCACTGAGCTCCGCGCTGGACCGCCACGGATGCTTCAATTACTTCGGCCTGCAGCGCTTCGGCATCCAGGGTCAAAACCTGGGCCGGGCGCGATTTTGGCTCAGGAAGGGCGCCAGAGGGCGTGGCTTTCAACCTCGGCTGTACGCCAGCGTGCTGCAGTCGGAGGCGTTCAACCGCTATCTGACCGCCCGACGCGAAGTCGGATTCGAGCAACCGCTGCTCGGGGAGATCGTGCGCCTGGCGAACACCGGCAAGCACTTTCGCGTGCAAGACGTGGAAGCCGAACGCCAGCGCTGGGAGACTCACGACGTGCTGCCCACGGGGCCAATGGCGGGCCCCAAGATGCTCCAGGCGGAGTCGGACGCCGGCGCTCTCGAGCAAGCGCAGATCGCAGCCCTGGGGCTCGACGCGCCACCGCGTGCCTTCGTCAAGCTGGCTCCGGGCACCCGCCGTGACCTGCTGCTGTTCCCGAAACAGGTCACGCTGGAGGCGCAGGGCGAGGCGCTTCTGCTCAGCTTCGAGCTGCCTTCTGGAAGCTACGCCACGGAGCTGGTGAGCGCCCTCACCGGCGCTCCTGCGCGCCCCACCCGTGACCGCGACACCGCCTAGCCGGGCAGCGCAAAGAAAGTTCAAACCTGCAGCATCACTGGAGCCTTCGACCGCGCTGAACCGCTGGAAAGGCTGGAAAGGCGTTGGTGCCGAAGGCGCCCTGGCTATACTGGCGCGCCATGGCGCATACCGATCCTGCCTTCGTTCGCGACTTCGATGATCCGAAGCTCGAGGCGCTCACCGAGATGATGTTCTTGGCTGCCTTCGCTGACGGCGAACTCAGCGAAGAGGAGCGCAAGCACTTCCAGGCTAGTGTGGAGTCGCTCACCGACGGGCGCTTCGGCGGCGCGAAGTTCGATCTGTTCTTCGCCAAGATGCAGCAGACGCTGGAGACCGAAGGCCGAGAGGCCCGCCTCGCGAGCGTCAAGGACCGCCTCTCGGATCCGAACGTCCGCCGGGTAGCGCTCAGCCTGGCGATCCAAGTCACCGCTGCGGATGGCATCATCCGCACCAGCGAGCGCGAGCTGATCATGGAGACCGCCGAGGCCCTCGACATCGATCGCGACGTCGCCGCGGACATCGTGGCTGAGGTCGAGCGCAAGAGCTGAAGCTCAGCCGAGCGCGTTCAAGCGATCCCGGGCGTCTCGCATGCCTTGCTTGAGCTCGCGCATCACCTCGGCGACTGGCTTGACCTCGTTCATGCGTCCCACGATCTGACCCACCGGCTGCATCAGCAGGGTGGTGTCTCCCGTGGCCTCGACGTGACGGTGAATGCGCGACTGAGCCTCCGCGATCAGCATGAACTGCAGCGGCATCGGCAGCGGATTGGGGTTCTTCGGGTCCTCCCAGGCGTCCGTCCACTTGGTCTTCAGTTGCCGCGCAGGCTTTCCGCTGACCGCCTTGGAGCGCAGGGTGTCGTCATAGCCCGCATCGAGCAGCCGCTTCTTCACCGGCGCCGACTCCAGGGCTTCAGCCGTCGTGAGCCACAACGACCCAAGCCAGCAGCCCTGAGCGCCCATGGCCAGCGCTGCAGCCACCTGCTCGCCGCTACCTACGCCCCCGGCCAGCAGCACCGGCGCGGGCGCGATGGCCTCGACCACGGCCGGCGTGAGCACGAAGCTCGAGACCTCACCCGTGTGTCCACCGGCTTCGGTGCCCTGAGCGATGATGATATCGACGCCCGCCTCCACCTGCTTCTTGGCGTGCTTCACCTTACCGGTGAGTGCCGCGACCTTGACGCCATGCTGGTGCGCCAGATCGATCACGTCCTTGGGCGGCGGCCCCAGAGCGTTCGCGATCAGCTTGATGGGATACTTGAGCGCGATGTCCACCTGCTTCTTGCTGACCTGATCGGTCCAGCCCTGCATCGCATCGGCCGCCGTAGATCCCTCGGGAAGCGGCGGGACACCGTGCTCTTCCAGCAGCCGATTGAGGAAGCTCCGGTGCTCCTCGGGCAGCATCTGGTGATACTCCGCCGCGCTCGCCATGCCGCCACTCTCGGCGCCGACGAAGCCCGCCGGCATCACGACGTCCACGCCAAAAGGCAGCCCGTTGAGCTCCTTGTGCACCAGCTCGATCTGCTCGGCGAACTCATCGCTGGTGTAGCCGATGGCTCCCAGCACTCCGAGCCCGCCGGCTCGTGAGACCTCGATCACCACCTTCGGGCTGCGCGTGAACGCAAAGATCGGGACCTCGATCCCCAACTCCTGACACAGCTGCGTCTTCATCCGGCCTCCAAATTCCCGCGCCTCGCGGGGCCCACAAAGTAGAACGTGTTCTACTCCAGAGACCAAGGGAATGTGCGCCAAACCCCCCGCCGCAGGCAGCTGGAGCGGGGTTCGGGGGTGAGACGAGCCAGGTCCCGCCGGGGACCTACTTGGTGCAACGCTGCGCGAACATCTCGACCTGCTGCTTCGAGACCTTCGCGTACTCGGCGTCGGGCATCGTGCCCTTGAACTGAGCCTCGTAGTAGCGCTCGTACCACTGCTTGGCCTCGTCGCACTTGTGAGCCGCCTGCAGGCACATCGCCGCCTGCATCAGCACACCGTTGGCGAGGGAGCGCGGCGCGAGATGCCTCGGCATTGGCAGCGAGGGGATGAGCTTGGCGATTGCCTCCGCCTCTTCGATGCAACGCGCGCTCTCGCCACGCTGTTGAGCCTGAGCGATGGCGGACATCGCGCGGGTGATGCGCTCCTGGGGAGTGCCCCCACGGGACGCAGGACAGTACGTGTTCGCGGAGCTGTCCACCTGGGCGTCCAGTTCCTTGTCGGTCTTCTTGCGGCCAGCATCTTGGGCGGCCAGCACCTCTCGCATGTGCTTCTTCCCGCTCTCGCACATGCCCGCGAGCATTTCGCACACCGCACGAGTGTACGCGCTGCCCTGATCGCCTCCGTGGGGATCCAGCTTGTCGGCGCGTTCGAGATCAGAGAGGCAACCGGCGCCGTCGCCGTTGTCGCGCTTCTTGTTGGCCTCGAAGCGCAGCGTGCGCGCCTGCCCGGCGGGTGTCTGATCGACGGGCGGCGGGGTGGGCGGCGCCGCGACGCCCAGCTTGGCATCGCCAGCTTCTGCTCCCGCCCCGAGGGGCTGCAACACGACGCGGATCGGCACGCGGCAGGCACGCTGCGCTTGGGTCTTGCAGTCTTCCATCTCCCCGCCGCGCTTCAGGTTCTTTTCGTCGCTCTTGTGCTCTCCTCCGCCCCCGATATTCCCCACGCCAACGTCGGCTGAGGCAGCCGTCGACTTGCGGCTGTCCAGCTCGAAGGCACCGAGGTTGAATGAGGAGACGAAGTGAGTCGCCTGCGCGCACTTCGGGTTAGACTCGATTTCCCCAAGAGTAATGCTCTCGCGAGATGCCGAGGCAGTGCCGGTGACATAGTAGCTGAGCTTGAGGCTCTCACCCATCGAGAGCCGGCCCCCGAACGTCGCAACCCCGAGCGGCAGCTTCGCATACAGCTCGTCTTCGTTCTTGATCTCGAGGCCCTCCAGCGTGCCGCTCGTGACCTGCGGCGGCTGGTAGCGACCGTACTTGCCCGGGATCCCAACATCACTACAGCCTTCGATCACCGTGAGCTGGCAGCCCTCGTACTTGACGAACACGATGTCTCGCGCAGCCTTGGCCTCGAAGCTTGCCAGGTCCGTCGCGTCCCACTCCACGATGAACGGGCGCAGCTGATTCGTGGCTGCATCGGCGCAGCGGTTCTTCCCGATCGCGGTGGAGTCTGCCAGGTTGCCCTGTTGGCCAGGCTGAGCGCCGCCACAGGCTGCGATCCCCAGGGCGGCCAGAGCGCTGAGCAGCGCGCCAGCCCCGAGGCGACGGGCGGAGG
>JAUILJ010001072.1 GCA_030433055.1 Polyangia bacterium | reverse complement strand
GCGCGGAGGTGACTCGCGCATTCCTGAACATCATGAGCTTCGGCAATGGAGGCTTGACGGATCGCCTGGTCAACGCCGGCCCCAAGTGGCTAGGGGGGAAGGCAGCGTTCTTCCTGGGAACGTTCCGCGCCCTGCTGAGCTACCGAAACGTGCCCGTGGAGGTGCGAGTGGACGGTGAGCCGTGGCTCGTCGGCCCGATCCTCAATGTGGCCGTCGCCAACGGCCAGTTCTTTGGGGGCGGAATGCACATCGCGCCGTCGGCGGATCCGGGCGACGGTGTGTTCGACATCGTGGCGCTTGGAGACATCAGCACAGGACGCAGCCTCGCGATGACCCCCAGGGTCTACAAAGGCACCCACGTTGGACAGCACCAAGTGCTGAGCTGCCGGGGCAAGCACCTGGAGGCGAGACCCCTCGACGGCGCGACCGAGGTCCTGATCGACAACGACGGTGAGACCCCGGGCAGGCTACCTATCCGTGTGGAACTGCGTCCGGGAGCGATCGAACTCGTCGTCTGAAGGCGTCAGGCGCTGGCGGCGCGCTTGGAGGGCAGGTTACGGAGTTCTCGAGGAGGCTTTGGCGGCTTCTCGGGCTCCTGATTGCGCACCTTGAACGCGAGCCAGAGCCCCGCAGCGAAGAGCGCCATCGCCAACCACTGGGCGGGCGTGAGCCCCGCGTAGCGGTTGTCGCTGATAGCCAGATCGCGCGCCCTGAAGAAATCGAGCACGAAGCGCACCGGCGCGTACAGCACCGCGAAACGGCTCAGATAGAATCCCCACGGATGCGGCTTGCGGCGCCAGTACAAGAACGCCGCCGCCAGCGGGATCGTGAGCAACATCTCGATCAGGCCCAGGTCGATGCGCCCGCCCCCCGGATACTGCACCGCGTACCAGGCATTGGACAGCAGCCCGGGGTGATCGTGCGCCACCGTACAGCCCATGCGCCCGAACAACCAGCCGATCGGAAATGAGCTGCAAACGATGTCTCCGTACGGCAACATCTTTACCTTGTAGCGATATTGCCAAGCGAAGGCGCCGATGACCGCGCCCATGAACCCGCCGAAGCTCGACAGTCCGTTCCACAGGGCGAACAGCTGCAGCGGATTCTGAGCGACCCGATCTGGGTAGTAGAACAACGTATCGAAGAAGTGGCCCCCGACGAAACCGATAGCCAGCACCCAGAACGAAAACGACATGAACGCGCGCTCGCCGAAGCCCAGCTTGCGAGCTTGACGAACTGCGAGATACGTACCGAGCGCCACGCCAGTGGCGACCAGGGTCCCGAACGGCTTGATGGACAGATCGACGGGAGGAAATCCGTGTCCGATGGCGTCACGAGGGAGGAGCATGAGATCCGGGGGCTGGACGAAGGGGATCTGAGGCTCGAAAGTCATCGTGTTGCTCGTGTGGCCAAGCGCGCTGAAAGCGTTGGCGCGGGCACGCTATAGCCCTCGGAGGGCCGGTGCCGCAACCTTGCCGCGGAAGGTACCAACCCGCGGATCAGGGCTGGAATTCCGGCGGTGCGTCCTTTGGCGGGGGGCGCACAGGGGCTTTCGGTGCTGGAGGGGGCTCGGGCGGCGGCTTCGTGAGCACGAGGGCTTCGAGCCAAGTGGGCTCGAAGATCACTCGATCCTCCTCACCTAGCTCCACAGCCGCGACCACACGCACGCGCCTCCCCTGACACTGCCGACTCACCACCACCGGGCTCACGGCCGTCTTCGCGCATTGACTCATCGGGAAGCTCAGCTCTAGCAGCTGCTCCGTCAGCTGGACGGCGCGGGCGATCGCCTCGGCGTGCGCCAGCGGGTCGTCGGGGCGT
>JAUILJ010000225.1 GCA_030433055.1 Polyangia bacterium | reverse complement strand
CGGAGCCCGGCGTTGCAGCAGTACGAGGGGCGTCGCGCGGCGTTCAACGTGCTGGGCGGTAGCGACACCCAGAGTAGCTTCAGCGTTCGCAGGCTGAGGCTGGGTATTCGGGGTACGCTGCCGAAGACAGAGGGCGCTCTCACCTACCTGGCGACGCTGGACGCCGGGCAGAACGCAGCGACCAGCGACGGGCCGGTGTTGATGGACGGCTCGGTGACGTATAGCTCACCCTGGGGTCCGCGTTTCCGTGCGGGTCAGTTCAAGCTGGCGACCATGGACGAGACGCTGGAGGCGTTTCATGTCACGACGGACACCATCGACTTCTCCATCGTGGCGGGGCGCCTGCTCCAAGAGCGAGCGATCGACGAAGGCGTTCAGGTGGGGCCCGCCTATGCGTTTCGCGACATCGGCGTGATGCTGTTCGACACGGTCGCGCTGGGCAAGCTGCGGCTGAGCTACGCCGCGACGCTGACCAACGGCAAGGCGCGCTCCGTCGACGAAGACGACGCCAAGGACGTCGGGGGCCGCCTGATGCTGGCGTGGCTCCCGAAGCCCGCAAAGGAGTTCAAGCCGGACCGCGATGAGCTCGCGACGTTTGGCTGGGCGCTCTACGGGACGCGGCACTACAGCGCCACAAAGCGGGTGGATCGCCTGCGCGCTGGGGGCGGAGCCCAGTTCGTGTGGGACTGGTTGAGGCTACGTAGCGAGGTCGTGTACGCGAAAGGGGCGCTCCCGACGGGCAACGCGCCGCCCTTCCCCGGTAACCCGGTCGCCGTGGCGCCAGACGCCAAGGCCTGGGGGGCGACGCTCTTGTTCGGCGCACGAGTCCTCGAGCCCTTCGAACTCGACCTGGGGCTGAACCGCCTCGATCAACAGTACGACGAGGCCGCCCCTCGCCGTATCTTCACGGAAATAGTCTTCGGTGCTCAGTACTTCCTCGACGCCAAGGCGAAGGTCGCCATCAACTACACCTGGCGTGACATCCAAGCGCCAGATGGCAGCGCCGACGCGAAGCGCATCGTGGGCACCATCGCGCCGAAGCTCAGCGTGCAGGGCACCGTGAGGTACTAGTCGAAGATGATTTCGTCGATCTGAAGGGTGCTTTGAGGGGCAGCGATCAGTCGTGCCCTCCCCACGTGAGACAGCGTAAACCACGCGCCCGAGTAGACGAGTGCACCGTCGACATACAGATCGCAAAGGTTCGTCGTCCAGTTCAAGTTCCTGAACTCGAAGGAATGCCAAGCGTCGGGCGCTAGAGTTGCGAGCACGATGTAATCGAGCCGTACCCTGTTTCCCTCGAACCGAAGCGCGATGGGCTGCTCAACGTAGGTCGTCGAGTCGAATTGGAGCTCGGACTGGGACGTCGTGTCAACGTATTGCCACCAGGAAATTCTTGACGGTTGAGATTCTGGAAACTCGCGGGTAAGCGTGGCTTGGCTCGCCGAGCCGGTGACCGTCAAGCCGAAGCTGGTTCCATTCGCTGCCGCTGCTGCGCTAACGCTGACACCAGGCGAGCCCGTCGTACTCCAGCCGTCCGCGTCTCCATCCTCGAAAGTCTCCGAGAAGAGCGAGGAAGTGCATGTTCCCGCGGCGCAAGCCTGGCTACAAACCGTACCACCGGCTTGGAAAGCGGTGCCGTCGGTGCTGCACGTTGTAGCGCGGTTCCCGTCGCATGTGGGTTGGCCTGCGCCGCATACGTTGGGCGCGCAGCTGAAGTCGGAATCGATACAGTGGCTCTCGTAGCCACAGGAGGTCTTGAGCTTCAGAGCTCCCCCCGAGTCTACGCACTCATAGACAGAGCCATCCTTGCACTGCAGCGGTTCGCTGCAGATGATCGAAACGCACTGACCACCGCTACATGCCTCTCCGGTGTCGGCGCAGTCCGTCGAGCCAGCGACGTACCCTGAGCCATCTGCGGCGCAGGTGGCGAGCTGAGTGCCCACGCAGCCAAGTGAGTTCGCTTGACACTTGTCGGGGCGACACCAGCCGTACTCCGGATCGCAGAACTGGCTGCCGGAGCACGCCGTCTGTTTGGACAGCTGTGTACCGTAGTAGTTGCAAGCGTAAGGTTCACCGCCGACGCAGACGTACTTGTTGGGTTCGCACACCCAGGGGACACACGCCCCGTCCACGCAAGCCTGATCTTGCGCCCGGCAGTCGACCGCACCTGGTTCGTAGCCGTCGCCCGTCCCATTGCAAACCGACGCGACCTGACCGAAGCACGTTGGTTGGCTGGCCTCACAGATGTCAGGAATGCAGGTGAAGTATCCGGGGACGCAGTGCGACTTGAAGCACGTTTGGCCGTAGCTGAAGCCCGACCCGCTGACGTTACAGCGTTGCACGTTCCCTTCGGCGCTGCATGAGTAGGCGTTGGGCTCGCAAACGCGGGGCTCACACGCTCCGGCAACGCAGATCTCCTGGGTCGTCGAGCAGTCGGTCGTCGACACGTACGCTGACCCATCCGAGTTGCACGAGGCAGCGAACTTGCCATAGCACGTTGTTTCCCCAGGGGTACAAAGTTGATCTCGGCAGGTGGCCTCGCCAGGGACGCAGTACTTGTCCGCGCAGTCAGCGGATTCCGTCAGTGCGGTGCCCGACGCATTGCACTGAAAGATCTTGTTTCCTTGGCAGGTGTACGCATCGGGGACGCAGACTACCTTCGCGCACGAGCCACCGTCGCAGAGTTCGTCACCTGCGCACGGCGTGATGCTTGCGTAGCCAATGCCCTTGGTATCGCATAGCGCAACGGCGCTCCCGACGCAGGAGAGCTCGTTCGGGACGCAGACTTGCTCAGCACAACGCAGCGTAGCGGTGTCGCAAGGGTTATCCGCCGAGCAATCCTGGATCAGTGAGAACGCGAAACCGAGGCTATCGCACTCGACCACGTCGTCATCGTCGTTGCAAGCGCGGGTCCCAGGTTCGCAGGTCGGGGCCATGCAGTCCGCACCGCCCATGCTTTCCACGCAGTACGATCCCGAGCTTGCGCAGTCCCTGACCACATTCCAGTCCGTCCCCGACTCACCACATTCAACCAGTCTCGTGCCAGCGCACATTTGCTGCCCGGTATCGCAGCGAGCCGGTTCGCACCATGCTTGGCCGTCAGCGTCGTGGCACGTTGTTTCCGGGGGGCAGGGAACCGCGTCGAGCCAGCTCGCGCCCGAGGCGGAGCAGACTTCGATTCCCTGCGCGCCGCAGCGTGATTCACCGCTTGGGCACACATCGACTTTGCAGTCGAAGCCATCTATCGCGTCACAGTACTGGCTGGTGAGACAGTCGCCGTGGCCCAGACAGTAGACGCACTGTTGGCTGTCTGGTTCGCAATGTTGTCCTTGGGCGCATCCCAGCTCGCATGGAGTATCGTCGATGCAGCGTCCGTCACTGCAACTCTGACCCGCTGAGCAGTCGTCCGCCGCATGGCATTCCGTGCAGTCTGCCCCGTCACACTCCTTGCAAGTGCCGCCGTCGCAGTCCTCACAGGTGTCTGCCTCGCAGCCCGCGTCGCACGACCCGCCGTCGCAGGCAGCAGGAAGCGATTCATCGGGCTCGCTCGAGCAGGCGAGCGCGAGCAGGGTCAGGGTGACGGCGATGAAGAGTTTCTTCATGGCGTAAGCTCAATCTGGTCGAAAGCGCACGTCGTCTGACCAGGACCACAGTCCAGAGTGATGCTGCTGATGCCGTAGTCGCTCCGATCCATGTGGACGTTGGTCGCTCGCAGCGTTCCGTCTACGAAGTAGTCGAAGCGCCACGTCGTCCAGTCGATGTTGCGGAGTTCGAAGTGATACCAGGTATCCGCGAGGTAAGAGCTTGATCCGTCGAGTCCTCCCCACTGGTGCCTGACCCCAGATCCGATGGCGAAGAAGCCGTGGCGGATCAGCGGGTTCGTGCCGGCCTGTCCGATGAACTGGATACTCGAGTAGTCGGTGCTGGACGCGCCAACTCGAGCCCACCAAGATATGGAGGAGGGCTTCGCTGTGGGAAACGTTGCGCCGAGCGCCTCTCCCGTCGCAGCGCCTGTGCGAGTGAGCACCAGGCTGTGTGCGCTCGAGTCCGCACCGGTGGCTCCCTGGCTCGCCATGACGTCGTTGTTGGTCTGGCTCCAACTGGCGAAAGCACCCTCGAAGTCTTCGGAGAACAAGCTCGTCGCACAACTCCCCCCAGCACAGGTCACTGGGCAGACCACTCCCGATGGCGCGTAGCCTGAACCGTTCGCGTTGCAAGTGGTTGCGCGATCGCCATCGCAGCTCGGCTCACCGGGGGCGCAGACGTTGGGCACGCACACGCTTTGGCCGTCTTCACAATGCGCGCCGGGGAAGTCGCACGTGGTCACGATCTGGGCAACGCGCCCGGTCGGGTCGCATTGGTAGATGTCTTCCGCCTGGCAGAACAGGCTTCCCGGGGTACACGCCATGTCGCGACACTCGCCAAAGACGCAGGTCTGGCCCGCGGCTGCGCAATCGACGCCGCCGGACTCGAATCCCGATCCATCCGCCTTGCAAGTGGCGATGCTGGTTCCGTTGCACTGAACCTCGCCTTTGGCGCAGCTGTCGAAGACACACTTCCCCTGGCTGCAGTGACGACCATCACCGCATGCGGACGGGTCCCAGCCAGAACCGTCGCTTCTGCACACTTCAGCGTCGAGCGCATCTGCGCAGCGCGAGGAAAGGGGGGTGCAGGCAACGGTCTGACACTGATCGTTCAGGCAGATCTGGCCAGTCCCCGGGCAGTACACATTCGCGTATGCGGACCCCTCTGCGTTGCACGTTCGCTGGTAGTTCCCGGAACAAGACGTGGTGTTTGCGGTGCACACATCGCTCCGACAATCTCCCCAGTTCGTGCTGCAATACTCGTTCTCCGCGCACACGCGGCGAATCACGTATTCACTCCCATCGGTGTTGCACTGGTAGCTGTTCCCGTCCTTGCAAAACATGTGGTTCGGAGAGCAGACCACCGGCCTGCAGTCCGCGCCCACACACTCCTGGCCCGACGGGCAGTAGACCTGATCGGTGTAGCCGTTGCCGGTTGCGTTGCACTTCCGTCGCAGCGTCCCCGCGCATTCCCACTCGTTTGGCGTGCAGAAGTAGTGGGGCGACGGGTGGCACGCGGCGTCACCATCGACGCAGCTGCCTCCAGGCTCACAGTAGTCCGCCAGGTTCCAGCTAAGGCCGTCCGGGCTACAGCGCTGCACGTTGCCGCCATCGCAGAAGTAAGCATCCGGTGTGCAGGCGTGCGTTTCGCAGACTCCGCTGACACACTCCGCATTGGCTCCACACGGCGTGCCGCCATCGTAGGCCGAGCCATCGCTCTCGCAGACGTGCAGCGTGTTGCCCACGCACGTCGATTCCCCGGGGGAACACACATTGAGCAGGCAGCTAGCACTATCGTCGCAGTGCTGGTCGCTAGTGCAGCTCTGGATCAAGTCCGACGACGAACCGTCGAGGCGACACGAGCGAAACTCGTTACCCAGGCAAAACGTTTCGCCAGGCGTGCAAGTCACCGGCACGCAGGCACCAGCCTCACACGCTTCGCCACTCGCTGGGCAGTCTTCGGCGACTTCCAGCTTCAAGCCGTCGTTGCTGCATTTGACCACGCGCTCTTGGTCGCAGCTGACCTCCCCGGGGGTGCAGCGCTGCACGTCGCAGTAAGCGTGCCCAGACTCCTCCACACACGTCTGGTTCTCGCCGCAGGCGATGGGAGCTGCCCACGCGCTCCCCGTGGCGTTACAGTGCCGCACGGCGTTGCCTTCGCACCGGCTCTCGTTGGGGGCGCAGGCTTGAGGCTCGCAGCGTTGATCCTGGCAGTATTGCCCGCTCGGGCAGTCGCTGGGGCCCAGACAGGCGACGCACGCGCCGACCAGGGTGTCGCAGACGCCGATGTCGCAATCCGCGCTGGAGTCGCAACGCGGCATGCAGTGTTGGTCGCGACACACGGCCTTGCCGTCGCAGTCGTCGCTGCCCAGGCACTCCACGCACTGGTCGGCCTGCGCGTTGCACACCCCTTCGCCGCAGCCAGCGCCGCACGGCGGTCCGTCGCCGCACGCGCCAGCCGCGCATTGTTCGTTGGCGGTGCAATCCAGGTTGCCTCGACACTCGAAGCACGCGCCCGCATTGCAAAACGGCGTCGCCGCGGGGCAATCCGCGTCTGCGTCGCAGCCCTGCTGCTGCGAGTTGGGGTCGACCGTTGGATCCGACGAGCTGCAGCCGCCCCACAACAGGGCGCTCAGGGCCAGGCCCAGCAAGGCGCGCAGGCCGCTACGCCGAGTCCGCGCGTTCACCCCTGGGGGTGAGCCCGCGGTGAGGCCGCGCCTGAACGGATCCGCGAGGTCTTGGTTCGCGTTGGTCGAAGGGGAGCGCATGGGAGCTTGTCGACTAGCATGCACGTTCGGTGGACGCGATGAAATGTCCTGTGACGTCCCGCGTGGCGCAGGGCTGGCTTTCAGGCGGCCTGACAGGCTGCTGAAAAACTGCGTTTCCCTTGGCAGGGTGTTTTTCAACACCCTGCTCAGGCTGCCTCGTGGAAGCGTCGGGGGCGCTCGTGTTTCTGCGCTGAGAGCTATGAGCTCACGCCCAGTTGCAGCCGCACGCACCCACCGTGGATGTGGATGTCGTGAAAGGGTCGAGCCTCATCGAGGCCAGGCGTCTCCCAGCGCAACTCGCCCCCCACCGCATCGAGCTTCAGCGTGTCCAGCTCGACCTTCGTCGCTCCGCCACTGACTCGCAGCCGGAGCGCAACCGCGACCGGACGCGTTAGCGTCACGTGCTCAGCGCCCCCGGTGATTTCAATCGGCACTCGGGCGGCTGGTATGCCCAGCGACAGGCTCAAGCGCTGCGCTCCTCCCCGCAACTTGAAGCTCTGCAACCTCACCTCCGCGAGCGCGCAGTCCACGTCGCTCGCGCCGCCGCTGAGCTGGAGCTCCCAGGGCAGGTCCTTGCAGAGCCTGAGCTCTCCCTGCCTGGGTTTGGCCTTGAGCAGCGCGAGTAGCGACCTGGAGTAGCGCACCCGCACCCGTTCAGCGCTGTGCTCGAGCTTGGGGGCATCCCCTTCGAAGCTCGCCCGTACCAGGTCGGTTTCACTACCCACCGTGATCAGCAACCGGCTCGCGCCGTTCGTGAAGTCGAGTACGCCGCGCTGAACGTCGCCCCGGGGTGCTACCCAATCGGCGTCGGAGATGTGCCTGGACGCGACGCTCGGCCCCTGCCCTTTGAGCCGCGCGACCTCTGCCTCTACCAGCGCGAAGGTGCGCTGGTAGTAGTCGTAGATCAACGCCTGCTCGCTGGGAGAGTATTCCTCCCAGAGCGCCTGCGACGCTTCACCCAGCGGAGCGAACGCTGCCTCCAGGTCGGGCATGCGATCCGGGAGGAAACGAATGATCACCGAACGGCGATCCTTCGGATCGCGCTCGCGACGAATGAAGCGACCCTTCTCGAGGCGATCGAGGACCCCCGTGATGGCTCCGCTGCTGAGGCCACTGATTTCCGCGAGGCGACCCGCGGTCAACGGCGGTTCGGGCCCTGCGCTGTGCATGAAGTCCAGCACCTTGTGATCCGTCGGATTGAGATTCAGCTGCTCTGCGATCAGCTGGTGCAAGAGCAAGGTGTAGGTGGACGCCTTGCGATGCATGTCGTTTGCGAGCGCGGGATCGATGGGCCCCTCCAGGCGCTTTTTGCTCATCGTCCGAGAACTTTAGTCACCGAGATATCTCTGGTCTACCCCGACCTTTGGTCGCCATCGCCGGGCTGTGGTGGCGAGCACCAAACAAATCTCCAGCAAAGTCGAGCGCTTCTGCTGTTAGTGCTGAAATTAATTTGCCGACCAAGATAAATGGTTTAGTAGCTAAGATATCTGGTTGGCGAAAGGACTGGCGGTGTGGGTGAGCATTCAGACCTCAAGCAGCGGCTCGCTGGGCTGCGGATCGAGCGCGGTGACGCACAGGCGGCACCTGGCGTGCCGCGGCGCTTGCGTTGGATCGCGCTGGCGAGCGTGATCGGGCTGACCGGTGCGGGGGTGGGGGTGACGTCCGTCCTCGATGTGCGATCCGTCACCGCGCCTGCGCCGCCTCGGCCTAGCGTGACCGCTGCGTCACCGCGCTCCGCCGGGCGGACCAGCTGGGTGGCGATCGGTCGCGTCGAAGCGACCCGAGAGACGAAGCTCGGTTCACGAGTCACGGCCCCGATCTCCAGGGTGCATGTCCAAGAAGGGCAGCGGGTCAACCAGGGCGACCCGTTGGTCGAGCTGGACGCCTCCTGGATCGAGCAAGACGTCAACGTGGCGCGCGTGGAGGCGCGCGCTTCCCGTGCGAAGCTCGCGGTGCGCAAGGCAGAGCAGCGTGAGGTCGAGCGCTTGCTGGTACATGAGCAGCGCCTGGTAGAGCAATCCGTGCTGAGCCTGGAGACCCTGCGCAAGCGCCGCGCCGAGCGAGCCCGGCTAAGCAAAAATATCCGAGCAGAAACGCTCGAGGTGCGCGCGAGCGAAGCACGCGCGGCGCGGATCGCGCTGGAGCGCGACGCGTATGTCCTTCGCGCGCCGTTCGATGCAATCGTCGCAGCCCCACCCGCGGCGCCGGGGCAACTCGTTGGCCCGCTGCAGCCAGCCCTCATCGAGCTCTACGATGTCCACTCGCTGCGCGTCGTCGCCGACGTGGCGGAGGCCCGGCTCGGCATGGTGCAGCGTGGCCAGCGTTGCTCGGTGAGCCTGGACGCGGCGCCTGAACGAGCGCTCGTCGCCCACGTGGAGCGCCTCGCGCCGCGGCTCGATCGAGCGAAGGCGACGCTGTCGGTCTACCTGCGTGTCGACGGCTCGCAGAACCTGCTGCGCCCGGCCATGGCGGCCCGGGTGGAGTGCAACGAAGGAGCTTCACGATGACTCGAGCAGAGCTACTCACCCCCGAATGCGGCGAATCAAGCGGCAGCCAAGTTGCTGTGGCCGACTCGCGACCGCTGGTCAGAATCCGCGGGGTAACGAAAGAGTATGTGCGTGGGGCCGAGGTCGTTCAGGTGTTGAGCGGCATCGATCTGGATATCTCCGACGGCTCATTCGAGGCGCTGATGGGGCCGTCGGGATCGGGGAAGTCGACGTTGCTCAACCTGGTCTCGGGGCTGGATCGCCCGACCCGAGGGAGCGTTGAAGTGGTGGGGACACCGCTCGAGCGCCTGAGCGAATCAGAGCTCGCGCGCTGGCGGGCTCGCGAGCTCGGCATCGTCTTTCAGACCTACAACCTGCTGCCAGTGCTGAGCGCGGTGGAGAACGTCGAGCTGCCCTTGCTGTTGACATCACTGTCCCGGAAAGTCCGCAGGCAGCGAGCGGAGCTGGCGCTGGAGGTCGTGGGGCTGAGTGATCGCGCGCGGCACCTACCGAGCGAGCTCTCGGGGGGGCAGCAGCAGCGCGTCGCCATCGCTCGGGCGATCGTCCACGACCCGCGCCTGATCGTCGCAGATGAGCCGACGGGCGACCTGGACCGGGCCAGCGCCGATGAGATCCTGGCGCTGTTTCAGACCCTCAACGAGGAACTGGGCAAGACGATCGTGATGGTCACCCATGACCCCGCTGCCGCGGGGTGCGCTGGAGCTGTGCGCCGCCTGGACAAAGGAGTGCTGGCGTCATGAGCAGCGGGATCAGCCTCGGACGTATCGCGCTGCGCAACGTCACGCGAAACAAGCCCCGCTTCGTGATGACGCTGTTGGCGGTCGCCGTTTCCGTGTTGATTTTCACTACGCT
>JAUILJ010000224.1 GCA_030433055.1 Polyangia bacterium | reverse complement strand
TGCACCCGTGCGGAATTAGGGGCCTTGTCAAAGGTCTGTCGCGCCAAGAGAATGTGCGCTGGGCTCAGCCTAGAGCACGGCGCACCCCTCACCCCCAAGCCCAGCTGCGCCAGGCAAATCGATTGCGGTGCCGCGCAGTAGCGGCGTACACCTGCGTGATGGCGCGGTATTGGCTCGGTGGTGTTGCTCTGCTGCTCTGCGCCTGCGGCGGCGCGAGTGATGAGGAGGCTAGCGTTGACCGGGCCCGTTGCGAGTTCACGCCTTCGGAGCTGGGGTTCGATGAGCAGAGTCCGATCGGGGTGTCTGCCGCGAGTTGTCTGGAGGGGATCCTGGGGGCGCGTGAGTGCACGTGGAGCTGGAATGATCCGGGGCAGCTCGGGGCGCGCGTGCCTTCCCCTGGGGAAACGACCGCCAGCGTGGAGCTGAGCTATCGGGGCGGTTCTGTCGTGTACCTCGAAGGCAAGCGCGTCGGGGGGAGCTCCCTCGAGCGCCTCGCGTGTCCTTCATCCCTGGAGGTCACGACCACGCTGCGCATCGAGACCGCGGATGGTGTCTTGCACCGTGAGTTTGAATTGCCCCTGGAGTGCGCCAGTCTCGGATACGCGCAAGCGTCCGTCGATGTGCAGTCCGAGGACTTGCAGGGCTATGCCTTCGAGTGGGCTGAAGCGTGGCCGTACACCAGTCGCAGGCTCGCGCTGCTGGCGGAACCGAGCCGAGTCGTCTCCGGCTTGCTGCGCGAAGAGGCACACCACGAGTCGGTCCAGACGGGCGAGACCACGAGCTTCGACGGCGTGGTGTTTCGCAGCGCCGAGTGGTGGTGTTTGCCCGAGTAGGGCGCTCGGGCTGGAGACCGATAGAGCTTCGGGGGAACCGCGCGGCGGCGCAAATGGTACGCTCCGCCTCGGAGGCTGGCTGATGTACTGCGTGACGTTGCTGCTGTGCAAATCGGGTGACTTGTTGTTGCTGGCGCAGTTCCTCGATGGGGAGCGCGTCACGACGCTTCACGAGTTCGAACGCGTGCGCTGGCGGGACATGCGCAGTGGGGAGGATCTCGAGGAGGCGCTGCAGAACGCGGTCATGCTCGGCGAGGAGGGACCCGAACAGCCGAGCGGTTCGGACAGCGAGTTCTTGCCCTACATGGCGGCTGCTGGCGCCCGCTCAGCGGAGGACCTGCACGCTCAGGTAGTGGCGGCTGCTCGCGTCCAGCCTGCAGCGGAAGACTGGGTTGAGTGGGTCTGTTCTGTCGGGCGCCTTACTCCCCAAGGCTACGAAATGTCCTGGATGATGCGGATCGATACGACGATGGCGATCCCACAGATCGCCGAGGTCGCGCTCGATCTCTTGCGCCAAGCAGCAGAGCCGCCGAAGAAAGCGCGCAAGCGCTGGGGGCGGCTCAAGTCGGGCGCAGTCGATGCCGTGGTCGTAGCAGTCCACCGAGAGCTGTTTCGCTACGGAAAGCCCGGCAGCCTTCGGCAGAGCTTGCTGGCGTCGGTTGCGGAGCTGGAAGCGCTGCGCGGTTGTCGGAAGGACGGGGCGTCGTTGACGGTCGCGCCATCCACCAAGCGCATCCTGCATTTGAAGCTTCAAGACTTCACCAGCGAGCACCCAGAGCTTTGGGCGCGTTGGTCCGGGGAAGTGGAGGCGTTCCGGAGTGAACTGGCGGAGAGAGGGCTCGAGCTGGAGTTGGAGATTGGCTGACTAGCGATCTCCAAGTCACTTCTCGTTGGGATACTTCTGGGAGGCGATAGCGTGCCGCGCGAGCTCCGCCTCGGAGAACCGTTCTACGTCGTCGCTCTCGGCCAGCGCCGCGAATTCGTCGGCGAGGTAGGTGCTTGCGAATCTGAGGCCTTCGAAGACGTTCGGCTCGTATTCCTTGACGTACTCGGGGCCGACAGGTCCGGCCAGGGTGAGCAAGGCGGCTGCGAAAGCGGGGATCTCTGCTTCGTCGAGCTGCTCGAGCTGACGGAATGCTTCCTCCTGGTCGCCGAAGACGTCCGAAGATAGCTCGAAGGCGATTCGGAACGGCGCACCTCGAACCCTTCGCGGCGCGCCTGGCCACAATTCCGTGTGGATTGGAAGGACGATCTCTGCGCCGTCGTAGTGCCAGGTCTCATCGTAGATGAGGAGGGCGCCCAGGGCCTTTGCCAGGCTGGAAGCCTTGACCTGGATGGGGCGAGTATCGTCCCCTTCGATGACCTGGTGGGACACGCGGATGCGCCCCGCCGCGTACTGGAACATCGGCTTTGCGCGGTGCTGCGTCCAACGTGCTCGCGGTACTTCGGAGCCGTCGCGCAGCTGGAGGACCAGGGTCGTGTCCCACTCGAGGTCGGGATCGCTTTCCACGAGCTCCCTCCATGCACCGAGCGGGATCGGTGTGCCGTCCTCACGAGCGATGAACTGTCCATGATGATCGGGCGAGAGCTCAATCGACCGGTCTCCAATCCGCATGCTCAGCATGGCTGGAGTGTAGCCGGTTTCACGCGCCGCTGCTCTCCCCCCCAAACCCAACTACCGATCCTCACACTCCGCCTCGACCACGCGGAGCCGCGGGGTGTCGCAGCGGGGGTTGGGGAATACGAGGAGCTTCTGCGTTCGCTGAATGAGCGTGAGCGTCTCGTGGTCGGATTCACTGACGCTGGCGTAGTAGCGATGCAAGTTCGGTAGCGCGAGCAACGCCAGCACGCCGTCGCTGTTCAGGTTGGTCTTTTCCACGTCGAGCGAGCGAAGCTCTTTGAGCTCGAGCAGCGCTGGGACGGCGGCGCTGGTGATACCGGTTCCTCGCAGGCTCAGCTGACGGAGCTTGGTGAGTTTCCTCAGGGAATTCGCAGTCGCGTCTCCGACCTTGGAGTTGCCGAGGTCGAGGCGGCGCAGGTTGGTGAGCTTGGCGATGCTGGGAGCGATGGCATCGGTGAGCTCGCTCGAGGAGAAGTAGAGGCCTTCGAGGTGCTTCAACGTTGCGAGTCGTTCGAGCGCGCTCGCGCTGACCTCGGAGCCGCTCAGGTCGAGCGTTCTCAGGTTCTTGAGCGCCGCGAGACTCGCGATGTCGTCGCTGCTGAAGCTCTCCGGAGGGGTCAGAGCTTCCAGCTGGTTCATGCTCGCGAGCTGTGCCACTCCCGCGTCGTTGAGATAGCCCAGGCGCAGGCCAAGCGCGCGCAGATTGGGCAACTCTGCGAGGTACGCAATGGCAGCGCTCGAATGCTGGGAGCGGCTCTCGAAGGAACGCAGCTTTGGGAACGCCTTCAGGTTCTCCAGATCGGCGTCGGTGAGTTCATCCGCCAGCGTCAGATCTTCGAGTTCCTTCAGTGGCGCAAGATCGCGGATCGTGACCGCCTTCGCGCTGAAGAGCGACAAGCGGCGCAGCTTGCGGAGGTGCTGCAGCGCCTTCCCCGAGCTTGGCCACGCTCCGGTGGCACTGAGCTCCTCGATCTGCGGTGGCATTCGGTCGAAGATCTCGTCCGAAGCGCCCAGAGCGAGCGCATCCAGGCGCTTCAGCCCCGCACAGCGACGCAAATCGGGGAAGTCCGGCTCGCCTTCGATCCACAGCACCATGCTTTGCACGTGCCGCAGGCTGCCGAGCGCAGACAGATCCTCCTCTGCCACCTGGACTTCATCATCGGACCTGGGTGCTGGCGCAGGTTTCGACTTGTAGAAGATTGCCACGGGGTAATGCTTGGCCAGCTCGTCGATGCGTCGCAGCACCTCTGGGTCTAGATCGCGCAGCGTGATCGAGATCGGCCCGCGCACCGTCCCGAGTCGATCCCGCGCGCTCTTGCCGTGCAGGTCGAGCCACACCAGGCGCCCATGCACGCTCGCGCTGTACGGCGAGTCGGCCTGCAGGTCATCGACTTCGTCGCCGGTCGTCGGCAGCTCAGTGCTCAACAGCATGAAGTAGGTCCACGCCTGCGCGTCAGCCCGCGCTTCGCGAGGCGCGTCCCGTGTTTCCACGTCGTTGGCGATCACGACGGGCTGGTTGGGGGTGAGGTGCCCACTGCAGCTCGCAAGGAACACAGCGCAACCTGCAAGCAACTCAACGCAGCTGAATACCGCGCAACCTGTGAGCAGCTCTCTCCAGTGCCTCATCGGCCGTGGATAGCACCGCACCCACCGAGACTCAGTCGTCCTCTTCGAGCAGGAGCTTGTAACTGTGCATTTCGCGATTGGGGGCCGAAAGTCCGGCGTACGCAGTGTCGCAAGGCTCGCCCTTGGTGAGCTTCGCGCGGAGCGTCGTCTGAGCGGCCTTGGCCAGCTTGAACGAGCAACTGGTCATGCAGTCCCCGGCGCCGTTGCCGCTCGTGCTCATGCACGTGCCCTTGTTGGGCACTGAATAGCAACGCGTGGTGGAGACCACTGCTCCCTCCTGCACGACCTCGACCTCCACGTCGTAGCAAAACCTTGGCTGCTTCGTCTCAAGGTCAGGCTCGTACGAGTAGTCAGCCCAAAGCTGGTAGTCGACACCGGTGCGACCGGGGAACGAGCCTTCGACGACCTGCTCCGCCTTTCCCTCCAGAGACAGGCGAAGCACGATGTCATCACGACAGCCAAGCAACGCCATCGAGCCGGCCACGACGTAGCCGACACGACGCACGTGAGACCGATCCAAGCCGGCAACGCCTGTGCTGAGGCAGCTGTACGGGCGTTTGGCGTGCACGCCATGCAGCGTATCACGAAACCACTGCGTGTTTCTCGCCACCCCGGCCCAGCGCCTACGTCCGTGCTCACCCGCTAGGGCAAGCCAGCCCGCGAGCGCGGGTGGCCCTTGCTCTCCGTCGGTTGGCCGTGATTCAAACCCAGTGTGAGCCACGAGCAGGCACTTCGTTGGTACGCGGTCGCCAGGCGGGCCTTCGACGCCTTGCCGAGCCAAACGCAGCACCTTGGGTCTCAGCTGCGCTTCTCTGGACGCGTGCTCGAGGTCTTTCTCGATCCGTCAGGGGACGTGGCTGCGACTGTGCGCAGCTCACGGCGCTCCACACTCTACCGCGTGCACGGCAACCTCTCGCACGAGCTGCGCTGCACCTGTAGCTGGCGCGCGCACTGCAAGCACATCGCCGCAGTGCTCTTGGATCTTGGGATGGACGTGGTTCTCGACTCCGGCCCTGGAGCTGTCGGGACGTCCGCTGGAGCCAGCTCATCGGCCGCGGTGGAGCGCTGGCTGGATTCGTGGAAGGACGAGGCGACGCGCACGGCAGAGCGCCTCGTCTTGCTACTCAACCTCGAGCGGGGGCAACCCGTGATCGAACTCGGGGTCCAGCGCCGCCAGCCCAACGGTGACTGGACCAGCGCCCAACTCATCGCGGTGGCAGGTGCGCAAGCTGGTGGACAAGCAGGTCCGCGAGGAAATAGCGAAGCGGGGGCTGGCGCTCTCCCGTATCGCGGTGCTGGACGCGCTGCTCAAGCTCCGCCAGGTGTGCTGCGATCCGAGTCTGGTGAAGAGCAAGCAGCGGCGCCAGGTACCGAGCGCCAAGCGCAAGTTCTTGAGCGAGCTGCTCATGACGTTGCTCGCGGAAGGGCGCAAGATCCTGATCTTCCCCCAGTTCGTGGAGATGCTGGAGCTATTGCTCGCGGATCTGCTGGATGCGGGAGTTCCCTACGCCTACCTGACGGGCAGCACGGTCAACCGCAAGACCCAGATCGAGCTCTTCCAGAGCGGGGAGGTGCCCGTGTTCTTGATCAGCCTCAAGGCAGGCGGCGTGGGCCTCAACCTCACCGCGGCGGATACGGTGATTCACTACGACCCCTGGTGGAACCCCGCCGCGGAGGCCCAAGCGACGGACCGCGCGCACCGCATCGGGCAGGACAAGCCGGTGTTCGTGCATCGCTTGATTGCGCGCGGAACCGTGGAAGAGAAGATCGTCGCGCTCCAGGCGCGCAAGGCAGAGCTGGCGGATGCGCTGCTGAGCGGCGGCACGCGCGCCCTCGACCTGGACGAAGCGCTGCTCGACGATCTGCTCGCTCCACTGGGGAGCTGAGCGGCCCACACGCCGAAAGCAGGTCGAGTCCTCGCGCGCGATGAACTGCTCTCACCCCCAAACCCAGCTACCGATCTTCGCACTCCGACTGCGGCTTTCGGATCCGCCGCGAGTCGCAGTCCGTCACGACGGAGTCGATCAGCCGCTTGGTTTGCAGAATGCGTTGATACGTCTCGGGGTCCGACTCGCTGGTGCTGGTGTAGTAGCGATGCAGGTTCGGCAGCGCGAGCAGAGCGAGGACGCCTTCGCTGTCGAGGCTGGTGCTGTTGACGTGGAGCACGCGCAGCGCGCTGAGCTGGAGCAAGGCGGGGACGGCGGCGTTGGTGATGCCGGTGCCCTGGAGGTCGAGGCGCCGAAGGTGAACTAGCTTGACGAGGGCGCGCGCGGTTTCGTCGCCGACTCGGCTGGTGCTGAGGTCGAGGTGGCGCAGCTGGGTGAGCTTGGTGAAGCTCGGGGCGCTCGCGTCGCTGAGCTGGCTGAAGCTGAGGTCGAGGGACTCGAGCTTGTTCAGGCGCGCGAGCTGTTGCATGGCGCCGTCGGTGATCTTCGAGTGGGTCAGCACCAGCGCCTTCAGGTTCTGGAGCGCGCCGAGCTTTGCGATGGCCTCACTGCTCAGGCCGAGCGGCGGGGTGAGCTCTTCCAGCTGAGTGAGCTGTGCGAGCTGTGCCGCGTCGTCGATCTTGCTGCCGCGCAGGTCGAGGGCGCGCAGCTTCGGGGCCTGTGCGAAGAACGCAATGGCGGCGTTCGAGAACGGTGATGTCGAAGCGAAGCGGCGCAAGTTGGGGAGCGCTCGGAGATCGCTCAAGTCGACGTCTCTGAGCTGGTCGGCCAACTCCAGATCTTCCAGCTGCCGCAGCGGCGCCAGGTCGGGGATCGCCGTCTCGCGGGCGTTGTCGAGGGCGAGGCGGCGTAGCTTGCGGAAACGCGCTATCAGCTTGCCGTCGCCGCTGGTCGGCAGGCTCCCGCGCACGCTCAGCTCTTCGAGCTGGGGAGGCAGGCGCTCGAAGACTTCGTTGCCCGTGCCCGGCGCGAACACCTCGAGGCGCGCGAGCCCCGTGCAGCGGCGCAGATCGGGAAAGTCGGGGCCCGAGTCGATCGACAGCCTCATCGCCCGCACGTGCCGCAGGCTGCCGAGGCCCGACAGGTCTTCTTGAGCGACCTCCGCTTCCTCGTCCGAGCTGCGTAGGTCGGGCGGTGGCGCCTGGCGCTGGATGGGCGCGTAGTATATTGCCACGGGGAAACGTTTGGCGAGGTCGTCGATGCGCTTCAGCAGCTTCGGTTCGAGATCGCGCAGCGTGATGGAGACCGGGCCGCGCACGGTTGCGAGTTGGTCGCGCGCGCTCTTGCCGTGCAGGTCGAGCCACACCAGGCGCCCATGCACGCTCGCGCTGTACAGCGAGTCGGCCTGCAAGTCGTCGAGCTCATCCTGCGTGACCGGGAGTGACGTGCGGAGCAGCTCGGAGTGGGTCCACACCAGCGGTCCCGCGGCGCGCTCGGGTTCGGGCGCAGCTTGCGTTTCCGCGTCGGCGGAGACGACGAGGGGATCCTTGACGGGGTTGGGGGGGAGTTGCGCTGTACCGCAGCCAAACAGCGACCCAGCGCACACTCCCAGCGCGACCCAGGTGCCTGTCCTTCGGCGACTCATGGTCTGTCGCATAGCACTGGTGCGCTGTGCGGCTGGTGCGCGCTCGAGCATTATCGGACACCGCGTGATAACCCGTCGCACTTCGGCGCGCCTCACCCCCAAAATCCGGCGCTGAAACACGACGAGCGGATGCGCCGGGATGTTCGACACGGGTGCCGCTGGGTGATACGAGGCTCGGCGATGAGGAACTGGAAGTGGGTGGTGGCGTGCGCTCCGTTGTTGCTGGTCGGCTGCGGGAGCGACGACTCCAGCGATAGCGGTAGCGGCGGGTCGGGTGCATTGGGCGGCTCTGCGGGCGCGAGCGGCGCGGGTGGTGTTGCGGGTACGAGCAGCAGTGGCGGTGCTGGCGCGTCGGGCGGCTCTGCGGGGACGAGCGGCGCTGCGGGTACGAGCGGCGCTGCTGGAACGGCTGGCAGTGGCGGGTCGGTCGCGGGGCAAGGCGGCGCCGGAGGCAGCGCGGGGCAGGCGAGCGGCGGCGTGGGCGGAACCGCGGGCAGCGGCGGCGCGGCGGCGAGCTGGGAGGCCATGGATGGTCAGACCCAGGAAGATTTCCGTGCGGTATGGGGCGTGGCGCCGAGCAACGTGTGGGCGGTCGCCGGTAGCCACGTGCGTCACTACGTCAGCGGAAACACCTGGTCGAGCGTCGACTCGGGGTCGATGACTGGCACTTACCTGGACGTCAGCGGACCCAGCGGCAGCGTCGGCACCCAGGACGTGTGGGTCGTGGGCGATCGCATCGACTACTATTTTGGCAACCAGTGGTCGGGAGTCGGCTTCGGCTCGTCGGTGACTGGCCCAGCCACTTCCGTGCTCCGCGTGGGCCTGAGGGAGGTGGTGGTCGGCGCACAAAACGGCGTCTTCCAGTTCAAGGTCGGGGACACCGAGTGGACCGCGCGAGGCACCTGGCCGGGCGGCGTCGTCTCGGGCCTGTGGAGCGAAGCGGGAGATCTCTACGCAACCACCGGCTCCTCGCTCTGCACGTTGCCCGGAGGAAGCAGCACCTGGAGCTGCGACGACACCGGCCTGGGTGGCCTGAACCGAGGCTTCGCGACCGGCACCGGCGGCGCGATCGTGCAGTTCATCACCAGCGCCAACGGCATCGTGCGTTCGTCAGCGGGGAGCGCCAGCCGGGTCCACGGATCGGGCACTGCGTTCCATGGGGTTTGGGGGAGCGGCCCTTCGGACGTGTTCTTCGTCGGTGACGGCGGCGCCATCGTGCACTTCGACGGCGCGAACTACACCGACCTGGCGAGCGGCACCACGAACGACCTCAACGACGTCTGGGGTGAGGGCGCGACGGGTGCGGTGTTCGTCGTGGGCGACTCCGGGACGCTGCTGCGGCTCGAGCGCTGAGGGGAGCGAGCCGCGCCCCCTAGACGGCGTTCACCAGCATCCAGGCGCCCATCGCGACCATCATCAGGTTCTCCGTGAGCGACACAAAGCCCAGAGGTACGTTGCTGTTGCCACCCACGCAGGCGCATTTCAGCTCGCGGTTCTCGACATACACGGCTTTGTAGGTAGGCGTAGCGTACCTCGTGCCGCGACAGTAGATCGTAGCTGACGAACTGATTCGTGAAGGACTCCAGATCCCGCAGCTTGAATACCGCGAGGATACACATGGAGAAGGCGACGAACCACTCCAAGGTCTGCAGCGCCGCCTGCGCCAGCGCGGCGGCACTGTCGGGCTGACCAAAGATTGCGTAGCTTGTCCCCGAGGCGAGCAACAGCGCCGCGCTGAAGGTCGCAATGACGGGCTGGTAGGTGACCTCCTGGTCCGCCTTGACCTTCATCCCGAAGTGGCGCCTCAACCGATCATAGCCGCCCACGCGGTGGCCTTCGATGAAGACCTGAGGCGTGGTCTCGACGTTGTACGTCTGCTTGAACTCGTCGGTCTCTGTGCGGCTCGTCAGGTGTTGATCGTCCACGTTGAAGCCCTTGCGCTCGAGGAGCTGCTTGGCCTTCAGCCCGAAGGGACACAGGTGCTCATCCGTGACCATTCGGTAGACGGTGGCGTAGTGGGAGGCGTGCTCGTTGCCTCGATGGGTCTCGGTTGTGGTGGCGCTCATGCACTCGCTCAGTCTCGCCACGGGCTGCTCAGCGCACCCCGTGTTGTTGGCATTGC